>NZ_JBXXZH010000323.1:0-9241 GCF_059640475.1 Calothrix sp. CBUCES-K 9914 | reverse complement strand
AGGTTTCGTTGTTTCAGGATTTGGGCGCCCGCTGAAATAGGCAAAAAACGACCAAATTCAAAATACCTACCCTTGAAAGCCTTAATAAGGGGGGCTTTAAATCTTGCTTTTTACTTTATTAAGGCGGACTTTACAATCTTGTCCCCCCTGCCTTATTAAGGTGGGCTAGGGGGGATTTTTTAATTCTTGTAAACCAAGAAGCCATTTATTGCGTCCATCAACGCTTCCGGTTCATCCGCGCGGATTAAATGACTACTATTCTCAAAGATTCTTAAGTCAGCGTTCTTGATACCTCTGGCAATTTCTTCGGAAAATTCTGGAGCGCATATCCAGTCATGGCGCCCACCAATTACTAATGTAGGAGCAGTAATCTTGTGTAATTGGTCACGTACATCATAAGTTCTTAAAAATCCACCAAATGCTTGATTAATAGCATCAATTGAAAGTATTTTATTATCCCAAACCTTTACAGACGTATTTGGGTCGTGTTTTAGTGAGTACATCGGCGCCAGTATTTTAAAGTAATCACGCAGTTGGTCTTCGTTCTCAAAACTGCCATCCCAAAGTCGCTGGGCAACAAGATTTTGTTCTTCAGTACCGCGTTCTTTTAAAATTTGCTTTGCCCGTTCCAAGAATTTGTAACTGGCAGTGCTGACAATAATAATTAGATGCGAGACGTTTTGAGGATAACGGACAGCATACGACAGTCCAACCATACCACCGTAGGAAGCACCGATAACGACAATTTTGTCAAGTCCTAAGTATTGGCGCAGTGCTTCCATATCTTCGACATTGTTATCGAGAGTGTAGGTTTCCTTGGCGCCGCGTTTAGACCGTCCTTGTCCGCGATGGTCAAAATATACTAACTGCAATGAGCGTGTTAAAGCTGAGAAAGTAGGTTTGTAGCCAGTATGGTCGGCGCCGGGGCCACCATGAATTAAAAAAGCAGTGGGTTTAGTGTTAGTACTGTTGTTTTGAACTACTACACTGCACCCTTCAACATCAAAGAATATTTCTGTGTCTCTAATTTTGGCAAACATTGTTTCATTTTAGATACTAGTGCAATTCGTCAGAAGTCAGAAGTCAGAAGGCAGTAGGGTGGGCACTGGTCACCTTTCTTTATGAGGCTTGACGTTGCTTAATTCTGTCGGCGCTACCTGTAGGAATTGATGCAATGAGCTTTTGCGTGTATTCTTCTTTGGGTTGGCGATAGATTTCTTCGGCTGTACCTTGTTCGACGATTTGACCACGGTTCATGACCATGATTCTATCACTCATGAATTTGACTACGCTTAAATCATGGGAGATAAATATATAAGTTAATCCAAATTCGCTTTGCAGTTCTTTGAGTAAGTTCAATACTTGTGCTTGGACTGATACGTCGAGCGCGGATACTGACTCATCGCAAATAATAAATTTAGGATTTAATGCTAACGCGCGCGCGATACAAACCCGTTGTCGTTGTCCTCCAGAAAATTGGTGTGGGTAACGGTTCATTGCGTCAGCACTAAGTCCCACTCGTTCGAGAAGATATGCCGCGCGCTCACGTTGTTCTTTTTTGGTTTTACCGATATTGTGAATTACTAATGGTTCCATTATTGCTTCCCCGACTTTCATACGTGGGTCGAGGGCACTAAATGGATTTTGGAATACAATTTGCATTTGGCGCCGCAATTTTTGTAATTCTTGACCTTTGAGTACAGTGATATCATTGTTTTCAAAGATAATTTGCCCGCTTGTTGGTTCGATAAGTCTTAGTAAAGTTCGAGCAAGGGTACTCTTACCGCATCCCGACTCACCCACAAGTCCCAAAGTTTCCCCGCGTTTGATATCGAACGATACGTCATTAACTGCCCAGAAGTAACGTTTTGTACCGCCAAATACTCCTTTGAGGGGAAAACCGACTTTAAGATTTTTGATTTGTACGAGTGCTGGCTCTTTTTCAAGATTTTCTAGGCGCCGATTAATTTCTTCGATACTAATTTCAATCGGTTCATCGGGTGATTTACCTTTAATGACAATTTCTCCCGCTGGTGTTTCTTCAACACTCATATAGTCTGAAACGGTAAGAAGTTTCACAGGACGACTACTGAGTGTTGGACGACACGCAACTAGTCCTTTGGTATATGGATGTTGAGGATTGTTGAAAATATCATTTGAGGCGCCTTGTTCAACAACCTTACCTTTGTACATTACAGCAACTTTATCAGCAATTTCTGATATTAAGCCTAAATCGTGAGTAATAAAAATCAACGCCATATCGCGCGTTTTTTGCAACTCGGAAAGCAAATCAATAATCGTTGCTTGTACAGTAACATCAAGTGCGGTTGTTGGTTCGTCGGCAATTAATAATAATGGGTTGCAAGAAATAGCCATCGCTATCATCACCCGTTGAAGTTGTCCTCCAGAAAGTTGATGAGGGTAACGTTGGAGTATTGAATCTTTGTGCTGGTTAACTAAGTCGGAGAGCTTTTGAGGTTCGACAGATGAACCAGTATGTTTTGCTGTTTCTAAGTACTGCTCACGCAACTGCTCATCGCTGGGAAGCAGTTTAACTTCTTGCAGTCCTGCGATAGCTTTTTGTTTTGCTTCGCCAGCAGAAATATTTTGGTGACGTAAAATAGCTTCAGTAAGTTGATACCCAATTGTAAACACGGGGTTAAGCGAACTCATCGGTTCTTGGAAAATCATCGCGATATCTCCACCCCGGTAAAGCTGCATCTGTTTTGCAGGCAGTTCAACCAAGTTGACGGGTGAAGTATTTGGCTGAGAGGAAAACATAATCTCACCATTTGTTACCCGTCCCGGAGACTGTAACAAACCCATTACTGCAAACGAAGTCACAGATTTACCGCTTCCTGATTCTCCGACTATACCGAGTGTTTCGCCACGACGCAGGTCAAACGATATACCATCAACAGCTTTGACGCTTTTGCCATCTCCTGGGAACTCTACACGTAAGTTGCGAACCGATAGTATAGTATCACTCATATAATGTATGAATATTAATGAAAAATTATTTGGATTTTAACACTCTTATTTGCAGTTGTATGTTATGTTTCATTTTTGATTCCCTCTAACTCCCTTTACAAGAGGGGAACAAGAGTACAAAGCTGTATTACGTATTTTCTACACAAAACTTTACACTATATTATATTGGCTACACCCTATAAGGGTGGGGCTATACGAACAAAGCCTGCCAAAGCCGGCTAATAAGCTTTATTTTGCGTTTTATTGACAAAGATATGCCTTTAATAACTGAAAATCTAATATTAACAATTATACCCGCGTAGAGACGCGATGTTCCTCGCGTCTCTACAGCACACGGATTTTACAAATAATTTAGAATTGCGGTATTAGGCAAAAAGGTAAAAAACAAACTGAAATATTAGTTCTACAATTGAAGCCTAAAAATAGCAGACCCACACAATTTAGATGAAATATTGATATGGATTTTTCTCAGATCAATCATACTACAATTGAATTACGCAATATTGTCTATTAGATGTGTGTTTCTTACGAATAAAGCTAGAGCGTGTAAAGGCTGAATCAAGTTCGGCGCCCAATTGCAGAAAGAATTCCGGAACCAATTGCGAGTAGCACTAAAGCGATGATGGCTTCTTTGGGGAATGATAAAATCCCAAACGCCTGTAGCAAAAGGACTATAGCTAAAACGATCAATAGCGTACCAGCGACATATAAGAAAACAGAAACGCCAAGATTAGGGGGACGACTCATAATTTACTCTCCTCACTTTAGTTTTTTACTATTATGTTTGTAACACAGAACGTGAGGGAACACTATACCTTTACGGTGAAAGAGATATGTGTTCAGGTTGCTTAATTTCCTGCGAACAAGATTTTCAAGGCAAGTTTCCCAAAATTAACATAATTTTCTTCTCTGAGATTCCTCATGAAAAAAGTAAATTACCTTTATAATTACCAAAGAGCAATAATCAAACAAATATTAAGGCGAAAGTCAGAAGGGAAACAGATTGAAAAAATCTCAAATTATAATTAGGAGTAAGAAATAAAAATGAGCGTTGGCTACTATACAGAATTAAAATTGCCTCAAAATCTAGAACTTCCGATTTGTATCAACGAACTTCAGTATTTCCAAGCTTAAGTTACAAACAAAAGTCGGTGCGTGACGCTACTGGTACTGCGCTTCGTTTTAAAATTTTGGTAGCGTCACGCACCCTACAATTAAAATCAACCATCCGTTACATCCGTTCATCATCCGTTGCTATTCTTTGCTTCAAGCCGGAATTTGAAAATTTGCATAAGTATTAGATAAACAGAAGTATAAGGTATTGGGGTGCGTTCTGAAACTGTGGCGCCAAGAACCGTAATATCTCTGTTGTGAATCATACTCAGTATCAAAGACAATGTTGTAATAAGTTTAATTTTTAACACAAAGATAAAACTGTACTTTTAATTTACTATGTCACGCAAAAAAGAAAGTGGAAGTGGATGTGGATGTTCGAGTATTCCAATCTCGGTTATTCTACTGTTTTTAGGCGCCAGTTACTGGTGGTTTATACATAATGGTAATCTAAATCGTATAGTTAATTATGTTACTAGCCAATTGCCTATTAACCAGCCAGTGGCTACTCCTACCATGAAGGAGGCGCCTAGCTCGTATGAACCTATCGCAACAAATCCTCCGCAAGCTATCCCCACTAGCACACCGACAGCTAAACCAGAAGTTTCACCCACTAGTACACCAACAGTTAAACCAGAAGTACCATTACCTCAAACTGCTTGGGATAAAAAAGTAATTAGAGGAATTTATTTAAGTCGCTATCAAGTTACTAATAATGCTGATGAACAAACGATTCGCGCACGAGTCCGTTATTACCGCGCGCAAGGTTTTAATACAATTATTCATGGAGTGTGGGGTAATGGCTGCACGATGTATAATAGTGAAGTTATGCACCAAATACTTGGATTTAAAAGTTGTCCCAATCAATTCCAAGATAAATGGTTAGATTGGATGATTGATGAAGCGCATAAGCAGGGGATGCAGGTTCATGCTTATTTTGAAAAGGGTATTAAAATAGATAAAAATAGTCCTATCTTTGATTTGGCTATTTCTAAAAAATGGATTGTGCCTGGAGTTGATAGAACTTATGCTGGAATCGAGCATTATGTTTTAGATGTTGAGGTTCCAGAGGTTGCTAATTTATTTAAGAAAATCTCTGTAGAATTTGTCCAAAAGTATCCAACGATTGATGCGGTTCAGTGGGATGATTATTTAGGTTATCACGCTGAGTTACCTGGTCAGGTTGACCGGACTGCCTTTTTAACTAAATTTGTGCAGCAAATGATAGGTGATATGAAAAAAGCTAACCCAAAAGTTAGTTTTGATATTTGTCATCATAACCCTTATTGGGCTAAACGTTATTTTGCGGCTGATTGGCTTGCTTGGAAGGTTGATAGGGTTTTTATTCAAGCTTACAATGATGCTAATTTTAAACAAGAAGTAAATTATGCGGAAAATTATGCTGGTGTGGCAATTACTGATTACCAGTTTGGTCGTTTAAAAGAGTTGGTTGGTAATAATAAGGTTAAGGGTATTTTAGTTTTTCCTTTTTCTGGGAAACCAGAGGAGACCGCTGTTAAGGTGAAAGGGTTTGTAAAATAAAACCTGTAGGTTAGGCGTCCCGCCTGTGCGCTCGGTCAGGCGGGATGCCTATGCTACGAGACTTTGACTTCTTCTGCAAAACTAGCCCAGCGCACGAAGTGAAATGCACCTGCGATAGAACCCCAGGCGTGTTCGTCGGTTTCAAAGTCTCGTCCTCGGTCTAGACTGAAAAATTCTTTTTCGCTAATTTCAAATTCGTTGTCTAGATAAGTTTTTTTGCCGTCACGTTCGACTACACAACCTTTACCCGGTTCGACTCGACCTTTAAAGCTTGTACCTGTCCACTCTACTATCATGTTGCAACCGGGCATTTTTACGAGGTCGTCTTCTGTTAGTGCTTGTAGACGTTCGGGTTCGCGCGAGGCGCCGTAATATTTTTGCTCGTCTTTGAGGGTATAATGTTCGATCTGAATATGGTTATCAGAGGGTATTAACTTCATTACCCGCATTCGGTAGGGTTGATTTAAGGCAAAATGATAAGCTTGTTCGAGAAACAATGTTACCCCTGATAGTATTTCTTGGGGCAAAGGACGGATGCATACACGGATGTGAGCAAAAAATGGTGGGTTTTCGTAAGCTTGTTCTTGGTTGCTGAAGTCCGCTGCCATCAAGCGCGCTAAAGATGCAACATCTGTAGAATGTGTCATTATACCAGGTTTGGATAATTTAATCAGGTCAAATTTGATTCATATTACTATTTATTATTGTAAAGGTTGTAGCAACTTCTAGGACAGGAGAATTTTTGGTTTGATATCGTCAATATTGGCAAGGGAGTTTAAAACACTGGGAAAATAATTATGATTCGTCGTTTAAGTATTATTACTGCACTAACTTTATCTTTAATCTCAACTTCTTCTGTACTCGCACAAACCAAAAAACCCCAGTCACCAGACAAGTTCGCTCCAAACCCTTTGGAAATCAAGGTTTATGACCCATTATTACCCGCGCGCAAGCTTGATCAACAACCTTTAACTCCCAGCGAACAGCAGCAGTTAGAAGTTGCACTCGATAATCTTAACCAAGAAGCTTCTGCTAAATTTCAAGCAGGTAATAAGGAAGAAGCTTTTGATACTTGGAATAGAGAGTTACGTTTACGAAGATATTTAGGAAGTTTGGCTGAAGTCCAAGCGCTATCAAGAGTTGGTGAGATTGCTTGGCGAGATAACGACCGTCAGCAAGTACAATATATTACACAGCGATTACAGTCGATTCAAAAACCAAAAAAATCACAACCTGTTAGCGATATCGAAGTGCTACGCGCGCTTGGTCAAGCTTACCAAAGTGTGCGGGCGCCTAAATTAGCGATTGAAGTTTACAACCAAGTGCTAGCACAAGTACGACAACAGCAAAATAATACAGCAGAAGTTGAGACTCTAACTACAATCGGGTCAATCCATATGAGCTGGTTTGATTATACCCAAGCAGCAGCTACTTATGAGCAATTATTGAATTTAGCTTCAACGCGCGGTGAGCGGGAGAACGAAGTTGCATACCTCAAACAACTAGCATATATATACGAGCAAGCGAGACTACCGCAGCAGTCAGTTAAGATTCGCAGCAAGTTAGCAGAAGTTTATACTAAAGAAAATACTAGAGATGAAATTCCAGCGTTGAGAATGGCTATTGCCTCTGATTACGAAGCTTTAGCAAAACAAGACCCAAGTCAATTAGAGAATGCATTTCAAAATTACCAACAAGCTTACACCATTGCCTGGGAACAAGAACAGTACGTGCGCGCGGGTGAAGCACTACAAAAGTTAATCGCATTATACCGTTCGCAAGGACAAATCGATGAAGCACTGCAAACGAGCCAAATTCTAATCCAAAGCGAAGAACTTGCTGGTAACTTCTATGGTATGATGACTGCTTACGACCAAGTTGGACAAATGTACTTACAGCGTAAACAATTTCCTCAAGCACGCAATGCGTTTGAAGAAGGACTCAAAATAGCCCGACAGCTACAGTACGAAGATAGTTACTTTACACAACAAATTCAAAAAATTCCCACAAATTAAAAACACCGTAGCATAGGCGTCCCGCCTGTGCAGTATTAAATGGCGCCTGTGCAGTGTAGGTCAGGCGAGACGCCTAACCTACGTGAGAATTTCGTAGAGTTTGTCTTCAAATTTTTGCATACACGCTGGCCAGTCAAATTTGAGTATAGACTCGCGCGCTTGTTGTTTCATTTGCGCTTTCAACTCTGGGTTAGAGAGAATTGTAATTACTTTGTTGGCAAAGTCTACGGGGTCATTTGCTTCTGCAAGAAAACCATTCACTCCTGGGGTTACTTGTTCGGATGTTGAGGGAGCTTTTGCTAGAACGACAGGTGTTCCTGATGCTAGTGCTTCATTGTTGGAAGTACAAAAGTTTTCAGTTGTTGATGGGTTGACGTATACATCCGCCCGCGCGTACCATCCTAGTAATTCGGCGCCGTATGACTCACCCCAAATCGTTATACCGTCGTAGTTTTGTGCTAAGGTGCGAATTTCTTCATCCAATGGACCACTGCCAATTATTACTAAGTGAGCATCGGGAATTTTAGCAGTTATATATGGGAATGCTTCAATAAGTTGGGTGACGTTCTTTTCTGCTGTAATTCTACCAACGAATAATAATGTGGGTCGCTTGTCGTCGGGTATGGGGTCGTGAGCAATATTTGCAGGTTGGAACTTTTGACAGTCCACACCCTGGTAAGGTAAATATTCGCTACGCTGCGAGTTGAATTCTTGGTAGCGAGCTAACTGTTCGTGCGAAGGGAACAAATTATAATCGTAAACTTCGCTAAATTTCTTGATGGTTATCGGTAATATGGGACGGACTAAGTTAAAAACTTGCTCACCTAAGTAATATTTGATATATGCAACGATATCAGTATGGAATAATGATACTGTTGGTGTACCTGTTAACTTACCATATTCGGCGCCGAGAGGACGACCGTAGCCTTGTAGATACAATGAGTAAAACCCTCGTAGTTGTGCAGCTTCTTCAATTACCACAACGTCAGGTTTAAATTCTTTTAATAACTCAGTATCGCTCCAATACCGATAATTTAAGGGTTGAGGAAGTGATTTATAGAATATCAGAGGTTGAGTGGGAAAAGCATAGTGTGAAAAATTCGGGAAAGATTTAACATCATCAAGTCCCGGCATTGAACGCTTAGATAATTTTTGAGGATACTTATCGTTAAATTCTGGGTGAATAAGAAAAACGCTGTGTCCTTGCTTGAGTAACCAATGAACTCGATGGTGTACTCCAATTGAAACTCCTGATAAAAAAGGAGCGTACAAACTTGTAATTATTGCAATCCTAAGTGGTTGCTTATTCATAGTTATTTTAACAAAATTTTACGTGTTTAAATATGATGTAAATGCCAACGTTGATAATTGATCCCCCCAACCCACCTTATTAAGGGGGCTAAAGACCGCTCTTTCCCCCCTTCCACGCGCTACGGTGTACACACATCTTTAAATAAACCGCCTTTTTCCCCTCTTTGTGCCCTTTGTGTCTTTGTGGTTTATCTATTTATGGAACCACAAAGGCACAAAGAACACAAAGAAAGATAAGAAAGATAAGAAAAAGAGACTTGTGTGTACAC
>NZ_JBXXZH010000322.1:0-9308 GCF_059640475.1 Calothrix sp. CBUCES-K 9914 | reverse complement strand
TGCTCGCAGTGAAACAGACCCGTTCGCTGGAGTATATTATTGGAACCGCGCGCTGCGACAAGCAGAGAAATTACAGGGTGACTCAGTACCTAGGTTGAAAAAGTTTTTAGTAACTGCCCGTGCAGACCGAGGCAGTGTCAGCGTTAGCAAAGCACGCATCGAAGCATTAGTCAAAGAACTTGGGTTTGATGGTCATTTTGAAACTAGTGCCAAAGAAGGGTTAAATATAAAAGAACTAGCTCAAGCCATTTGTAAAGCAGTAAATTGGGAACATCTACCCCAAGTAATCTCCACAGAACTATTTCAAAAAATCAAAGTATTTTTAATTCAAGAGAAACAGGAACAACGACTTTTATCTCCAGTAGATGATTTATATCGCTCATTCGTACTTTCAAGCGATGACCCAGACAAACAAGTGCGCTCCGAGTTTGAAACCTGTATTCGGCTGATTGAGTCGCGCGATTTAATTCGCAGACTCAGCTTTGGTAATCTTATTTTACTACAGCCAGAATTATTAGATGCTTATGCCTCAGCAATTATTAATGCGGCTAAAGATGAACCAGAAGGTATGGGGTATATTCCTGAGGAAGATGTGCTTGCAGGTCGGTTTCGGATGCCTAAAGATGAACGTATCTTAGATAAAGACAAAGAAAAACTACTATTAATTGCGACAGTCGAAGAATTATTTGCTCGTGAAATAGCTTTACGCGAACAAACCGAAACAGGTCCTTTATTATTATTTCCCTCCCAAATTACGCGCGAATGGCCTCTAGCGCCAGACCCTGAAGGCAAAGCGGTAATTTTGGCATTTGAGGGAGCAGTTATGAGTATTTATACAACTTTGGCAGTACGTTTATCAAGAAGTATATTCTTTAAATGTAAAGAAATGTGGAAGAATGCTGCAATTTTTGAGGCACAAGCTGGGGGAGAATGTGGAATTTGGCTGCGAAATATTGGTAACGCAGACGAAGGTAAAGCTGAGTTGACGCTTTTCTTTAAGCCAGAAGCAAGCAAACAAACGCGAATGCAGTTTGAAGAGTACGTACATACACACCTCAAACGTCGTGCTTTACCAGAAACAATTAAATCTAGACGAATTCTTGTATGTGCTTCTTGTGGCGCCTCTGTAAATGAATCACATGTAGCACTGAGACAACAACGCGGTTTAGACTGGATTAGTTGTGTTGTTTGTGATGCGAGAATTTCTTTAGTTGAGAATGATAGTAGCTCAAAGGACGCACACACTGAAATTCCAAAAATTATTCCGGAAATGGATAAAGCTGCTGATAAAGAGCGTGAGATTGCAACCGCAGCTACTATAATTCAAGGCAAGGAAGCTACAAATGATTTTGATGTATTTTTATCTCACAACAGTAAAGATAAACCTTTAGTTGAAAAAATAGCTGACGAGTTGCGACAGCGCGGCTTAAATCCTTGGTTAGATAAAGCCGAAATTCCTATCGGAATGTCATTTCAACAATATATAATAAATGGAATTAAACAATCAAAATCGGCTGCTGTTTTCATTAGTCCTAATGGTTTAGGAGATTGGCAACAGGAAGAGTTACTGATTCTTAATAACCGAAGAGTGAAAAAAAAGATACCTTTAATTCCCGTTTTGTTACCAGGCATTGATATTATACCAGATCAACCCAATATATTATTATTTTTCAACGAGTTAAACTGGGTAAATTTCAAGGAAAATGTTGACGAAGTGGAACCTTTAGAAAAGTTAGTGCAGGGAATTAGAGGTTTGCATAAAGACTAAAGTATCGATATCATATAAAATTAACTTAAATATTGAATTAGTTAAGCATGAATTCAAAGTAATATAAAGATATAAACTATGCCTAAACATGACGCACCAAGGTTAAAGAAAATTTCTGTCAACTTACCTTTTGGTATTGGGGGTACAGAGTGGGAACCTGATGTCAGCGAAGCGAAAGCTGCTTGGTCGCTGTATGTTGAACTCGTTACCCGTATTGCTATTCAACCTTTGAGTATTGAACACGACCAAGGTTTACTCCGCGAAGCGCTTACTTCTTTACACAGTTTATTTGCTACCACACGCCAAATTCTCCGTGAAGCTGGCCCTGGTATCGGCGCCTCAAAACAGTCAGTAGGCGCCATTGCCATTGCCGTACTCAACCGAGGTTTACGTCCTTTTTTATCCAAATGGCATCCCTTACTACAAGCTTGGGAAACACAGCGTGCGTTAGAAGTAAATCCCATAGAACACGAACGTAGCTGGGAAAAAGAAGAACAATTAAGAAATGAGTTAGAATTGCTCAGACAAGATTTAGAGCAATATGCCATTGCATTGGCAGTAATTGCAGGTGTTGATTATTATCAGTAAATTTGTATAAAGTAGGTTAAATTAATCTTTTCAGCCTGCTCCCGGCAGGCTTTGTTCGTGTAGCCACACCCTTCGAGGGTGTGATCAATAAATCAATTAATTAAATCAATGAATAAATATATCGAACCATTAGAAGAATACAACGGTAATCACAAAGCAATATTTTTAGCAGGGGGAATAAGTAATTGCCCTGATTGGCAGGCAGAAATGGTAGAGCAACTCAAATCTTCTACTTGGACAATATTAAATCCTCGGCGCCTCAACTTTCCCATTCACGACCCTGACGCTTCGTTAAAACAAATTGAATGGGAACACAAACACCTGCGTCTCGCGCAAGCTATACTTTTCTGGTTCCCCCAAGAAAGTATATGTCCAATTGCACTTTATGAGTTAGGCGCCTGGTCAATGACCGATAAACCTTTATTTGTTGGAATACATCCAAATTATCCGAGAAGGCAAGACGTGGAAATTCAAACTCGGTTAGTACGTCCTGAAATCAAAATTGTTTATTCTTTAGAAGAGTTAGCACAACAAATCCTCTCTTCGTAATTCATAGTAAGCCCATGACATTAGAATATACTACTATTCCCCCCCAAACTGGACAAACTCCCACACGTCAAATTATTATGCTGCACGGGTGGGGCGCCAATGCCGATGATTTAACTTCTCTGGCGCCTTATCTGAATTTGCCTGACTACCAATTTGTATTCCCTAATGCACCATACCCTTACCCATATTCCCCTAATGGTAGAGCTTGGTATGATTTAAGGACAGAGAACATGTATCAAGGATTACCAGAGTCTAGAGAAATATTATTAGAGTGGATACTCTCTTTAGAGGGAAGTAATAAAGTACCTTTATCACAGACAATTTTGAGTGGGTTTTCGCAAGGGGGTGCAATGACTCTGGATGTAGGATTAAAGTTACCTTTGGCTGGTTTGGTTTCGATGGGCGGGTATTTGCATGATATTACGACGGCTATTGAAAAGGCGCCGACTTTGATTATGCACGGCAACTCTGACTCTGTAGTACCGCTAGCTGCTGCCGTAAAGGCGCGGGAAGGACTTCAAACATTAGGGGTTCCGGTACAATATCAAGAGTTTAATGCCGAACATGAAATCAATATCGAAATGTTAGAAGTATTACGGAAGTTCATTTTGAACACGCTTCCGCTATCATAGTTACAAAATTTTTACAAAATCGCGTAGAAATCCGGACAAAATTCACGAAAATCACTTGTTGAAGTGAGTAATATATATTGGGTGGGTTAATTTAACGTAACCAACCGTTTCCTGAATGCTAATTGCAGATAATGGGAGGGGCAAGCATAATGAACACTCTAACTATTTCCAGAAACAAAATTGCTACCATGACTGCACAAGATGTGGAAACTCTTGCAACACGTCTTGAACAGGATAACTATGGTAATGCTTTTGAAGGCTTGAACGATTGGCACTTACTACGTGCTGTTGCGTTTCAACGTCCTGAACTTGTCGAATCCTATATTCACCTTTTAGATTTAGAAGCTTACGACGAAGCATAAGTAGGGTGCGTGACGCGCTTAACACATAACGTAATAAAATTATGGTCTAGTAGCGTCACGCACCTCCTCTATTTCATGCAAAATCTATTCATGTGCGAAGCAAAATCACACCGAGTTCTTATTGGTGTCGGTGGTGGCATTGCTGCTTATAAAGTTTGCTCGGTTGTTTCTACGCTTTTTAAACAGGGTGTAGAGGTGCGAGTCATTATGACGCATTCAGCGCAGCAGTTTGTTACACCGTTAACTTTCTCTACGCTTGCACGTCATCGCGCTTATACAGACGATGATTTTTGGCACTCATCGAACGCGCGTCCCTTACATATTGAGTTAGGGGAATGGGCGGATTTAATATTAATAGCACCTCTAACTGCCAATACTGCCGCTAAGTTAGCGAATGGAATGGCAGATAATTTGCTTACTAATACCATACTTGCTTCCCAATGCCCTGTATTGGTGGCGCCTGCAATGAACACCGATATGTGGGAACAATTATCTGTACAGCGTAATTGGCAAACGTTGAATACAGACCCACGCTATCACAGTATTGATACAACGTCGGGGTTACTCGCGTGCGATAGAGTTGGTAAAGGTCGCATGGCAGAACCCGAAGAAATAGTTACCCACATTCATTCTCTGTTACATACAAATGGCAAACGTGATTTAGCGGCAAGAAATATTTTAATTAGTGCAGGTGGTACGCGGGAATTTCTTGACCCAGTACGATTTATTGGCAATCCCTCAACAGGTAAAATGGGGTTAGCTTTAGCGCAAGCTGCTTTACATCGCGGCGCCAATGTTACCCTCGTACATGGTGTATCTTCTTTGCAGACCCCATCACAAATTAAAACCATACCTGTCGTTACAGCCGAAGAAATGCGTCAAGCTCTCCTAGGAGAATTACAGAATAATGATGTAATAATTATGTCGGCTGCCGTTGCCGATGTGAAGCCAAGCGAGTACAGTCATCAGAAATTACCCAAAAACGCGCTGCCAGAAAAATTAGCTTTGGCGCCAGTACCCGATATAATTTCGGAGTTAGCACAGCACAAACAATTGCATCAAAAGTTAATCGGATTTGCAGCACAAACAGGAGATATAGTAACTCCCGCACTAGAGAAATTACAGCGTAAAAACTTAGATGCTATCGTCGCAAATCCTATAGACATGGAAAACAGCGGATTTGGAAGCGATAATAATCAGGCTATATATATAGATAAACAAGAAAATAAATTATCGATTCCACCTTGCTCTAAGTTACAAATGGCACATTATATATTTGACTTTGTTACTACTCATCTAATTCATCAAAATTAACCTCAAATGTCTGTCCATCGATTGTAACTTTATCACCTTCGGCTAGTTGTCGTTTGCGTCGCGTCTCCAGTTCTCCATTAACCTCAACTTCACCACCCTGAATCATCAACTTAGCTTGTCCTCCCGTTGCCGCTATACCTATTAACTTCAAAAATTGGTCAAGTTTTATCATAATTTTCCCCTTTCTGTTTCTCTGTGGCTCTGTGGTAAAAATAGATATTACCACAGAGACATAGAGATCACAGAGGTAATAAGTCAGACAAGTTTATATCATAAGATATATTCTTTTTATTCCTATTCAGCCATTTGCAAGATGTAATGACTTAGACAATTATTATATTTTATGAAGTATAATATATTAATTAATGTCATGAATTATCCAAAATTGAAATTGCTAAAAACAGCATTCCTTTGCCTGCTTAGTATGAGTTTAATAACAGGTTGCGAAACTCTAGAGGCAATGGAAACCACATCACCACAGCAACAAACACAACAAAAGCTTGTATATGGTGAAAGTTCTGGTGAATTAACAGACCAGGGTTTACAACGGACTTATTATATATACACTCCAAAATCTTACACTCCAGGGCGCCCAATGCCGTTAGTTTTAGTATTTCATGGTGATGGTGGTAACGGACGCTCTATTAGTGATGTTTCGGAATTTAACCAGAAAGCAGAACAACAAGGTTTTATTGCTGTTTATCCTGATGCTATTGACCATCACTGGCACTTGAGAAAAAATAACGGCAGAAATTATGATGATATTACGTTTGTAGATAATTTAATTAATCATTTACAGCAAGTCAGAAATATTGAAAAAACAAAAATCTACGCAACGGGTTTTTCTAAAGGTGGAATTTTAACCCAAGCATTAGCATGTCAGTTGCCTGATAAAATAGCAGCTTTTGCTTCGGTTGCTGGTTCTCTCCCCATCAGCTTTGAACGAGAATGTCAACCGCAGTCACCTGTATCAATACTAATGATCAACGGAACAAACGACCATTCAGTACTTTATCAAGGTGATAAACAAACTCAGCAAGAAAATCAACGAGGCGCCTTAGCTCCAGTTCCAGAAGTAGTAAATTTCTGGCAAACCCAAAACAATTGTCCTCGTGTAAATACTCAGAACAATAGTGCTGTTAAAGCTTATTCTTACTCTAACTGTAATGGTGGTTCTGAGATTCTACACTTAGCTGTAGTTAACGGTGGACATATGTGGTATGGTGGCGCCTCGGACGACGAAAGCGTCAACAAGTTTAACCAAAAACTAGGTTTAAGCTCAACTGAAGAAATTTGGGACTTCTTTAAACGCCATTAGTAATAATCAACCATCCGTTACATCCGTTGTATCCGTTGCCAATATTTCATCTAGTTTATTAATCACAACGTCGGCGCCAAAAACATTCTCACTTTTTTCCATCCAAGTTATACCAATACACCCAGCAGCGCCAGCATTTTTTGCCATCTGCATATCACCAACTGAGTCACCCACCATTAACGTCACACCAGCATCCACTCCCAACTGCTCACAAGCTTGTAAAAACAACTTTGGGTCAGGTTTAGTAATTCCTGCATCTACACCCATACAAAGTTGAAGATATTTATCTAACTCATGGTCTCCTACAAATTTACGCACCTCACTTGTTGTCGCTGCTGAAAGAATACCTAGCTTTAAACCCGCTTGTGATAACCTGCTCAGTACATCAACACTACCTGAAAATAACGGTGAAGGTGCCTGTGCAACATATTTTTCTGCGTCATTTAACGAGGAACGCGCGATAGATAATGACTCATACCAACTTCTTCCCGTTTCCGCAATATAAGCTGCTGTTGCAACTTCAGTATCGTGTCTACTAGCTACAGCTATTAACCCTGCTGGGTCTAGAGTATTGTTATTAACACCGTATGCCATTAAAAGTGGTTCTCCAGTACCAGGAATTTGTGCGTCAATGATGCGCGCGCAACGGTTGGCTAATAACAGTAAATGCGACTCGGAGTCTTCTAATGTACCGTTTTTATCAAACAGGACAGCCTGAATATTACTAAAAGTTTTTTCTCGGCATTTGATACTGACCACATTTGCTCCCCTTTTTGAAATACGCATAAACTTGGTACAATATTGTAACTACTTTGGGGTATAAGTTGTGAATGTAGTAGCTTCTCAAAGCTTACTTGACTCGATACCGCCCTCAATTACGCCACAATGGTCTACTATAAAATTTTGAGATTTATATTGATTGATGGCATCTCAGGTATCTTAACTGGGACTGCTAAATAATGTAAATTGAGTACATTAGTGTTATTTTTTGTAAAAAGCCTGTGAATTCTGATATTGCTAAAGAACTGGAGTCAACAGAAGTTGAAGACCTTGAAGTTGAAGAACAGCAAGGTAAAATTTGGGGAAATTTAGAAGATTATCTACGAAGATTTTCTAAACTGGTTGAAAATGTCACAGAGGCGCCGGACGCATCTGAGGGTAGTGGTGCTACGGAAGGAGTAGCGCAAATTTATGCCAGCCAAATTGCACAAGCGCTAAGTATTACTGAAAGTAACGCGCATATCTGGAGAAAGCGATGGTTAAATTTAGGCTGGATTGAACAAAGTCCAGATAAAAAGAGAGGTTGCTATCAAATTACTCCTGAAGGTCAAAAACGACTCAAAGAGTGGTCAGAACAAGGGTCAATAAGTACAGACAAAGAATTGTGGCTAACTATTCCTCGCAATAATTCTAAGAAAGCAGCAGAACTGTTGATTAAGTATATAGACGCTGACCAACTCAAAGAAGTTTACAAACTTGTTGGAGAATCGTTTAGCGAGTAATTATTTATAGTTTTACACTCTTCTTTCCGACTTCTTAAAGAAGTCGGAAATCTGATAATATTCAGGCTTTTGGTAATGATACGGTGAAAATACTGCCTTTACCAAGTTCAGAAGAAACGTCAATTTTTCCATCATGGGTTTCGATGATGCGACGCGATAAGTGTAAACCTAAACCACTACCAGCACGCTTATGTTTTCCTTGGCGAAATCGTTCAAAAAGATATGGTTGGTCTTCTTCTGCAATTCCATAACCTGTATCCTCAACTTCCATAACTACCCATTCTTTGCCCTCAGATGATGTAGATTCGTAGATACGAACTATAATAGTTCCTATATCTGTAAATTTGATCGCGTTACCAATCAAATTACCAACTACTCGCCGCAGTTCCAAACGGTCACCCATTACTTGTGCCTTATCATCCTGATTGGCAATTGCGCTAGTATCTACTTTTATCGATAAATTTTTCTCAGACGCAAGTGGGTTAAGTTCTTGCGCTATTTCATTCACTATTTCTACGAGGTTATAGCTTTCAAACCTCATTTTCTTTTGACCCGCCTCAAAGCGTGAAACTTCGAGAAGAGTATTTACCATATCTAATAAATTATGATTGCTGCGAACCATCGCGCTAATTGCTTGTTTCATTTCATCCGATATCGGACAAAATATATCTTGCATAAACAAATTTAGCATTCTATCGGCTGCAACAAGCGGAGTTCGCAAATCGTGAGTTAACCGTGATACAAAATCCTCACGTGCGCGCGCCATTGCCCGTTGTGCATCTAAACTGTGCTTTAAGCGTAACAACGACCTAACACGCGCCATTAACTCATCCTGGTCAAATGGCTTACGAATAAAATCGTCTGCGCCAGCATCCAAACCTTCAACAACACTGGCATCGTTAAACGCAGTTAGCAAAAGAATGGGAATATAATGAACGTTTTCATTGCTGCGAATTCGACGTGTAACTTCATAACCATCCATCAATGGCATCATCACGTCGAGGAGTATCAAATCTGGAGGGGACTCTATAATATATTCGATTGCAGCGGCGCCGTCAGCGACTAAATCTATCTCATACCCCTCGACCTCCAAAATCGTTTGCAGCAAGATGAGATTATCAGGGGTATCATCAACAGCGAGGATGCGGTCTTTACTTATCTCAGCAGAAAGCATAATTTATCACTTTAGCTTTTAACAAAATTATATTTTTTTATTCCTCTAGTTGTAGGTGTAAATGTAACTTTGCGTCTTCTACCAAGCGACTTATGTTCAAA
>NZ_JBXXZH010000321.1:0-9343 GCF_059640475.1 Calothrix sp. CBUCES-K 9914 | reverse complement strand
CAGCCAATCAAAGTAATCATACTGAAAACATTCAATTGGCTTGTATGAACTGCTATACATACAGCAAGTAGGAGTAGTGCGCTAATATCAGTAAAAACAGTCGCGCCAATAGTAACTGTAACGGCTTCGTTGTCAGCTACACCCAAACGGTTAATAATCGGATAAGCAAGCAAACTATGGGAAGCGAACAAAGAGCCGATGAGTATTGCTGCATTCCAGTCAAAACCAAAAATTCTACCAACTACAGTTCCAACTACAAGCGGTACACCAAATGTAAAGCTACCAAAACCCAATGAACGATTTGCAGTGTGGCGAAACTGGCTAATATTAATCTCAAGCCCAGCAACGAACATTAAGTACACTAGCCCAATGTCCGATAGAAAGTTCATAGTTTGTGAGTCTTTTTGCAGCAAGTTCCAACCATAGGGACCACACACTATCCCTGCTACCAGTAACCCTACTACTCCAGGTAACCGCAGTCGCTCAAATACAATCGGTACAACTAAAATTACTAGCAGTAAAATAGCAAAGGGAACAATTGATTCCTTGCCAAGACCTGGAGATACTGGTGCAAGTGCAAGTACTTGAGATATTAGTTCCATAGGTAGGTTTGGGGCATTCATGTAACAGAGGAAAAAAACACAAGCATTTACAGCACGAAGTAACTGTCAAGCACTCTTCAAGGGAGAACCCTCATCGTAAAATTGACGCTTTTAGTACAAGCATTGTTGCTCGGATATATTTTGTATAGGTAAACGCAATAGTTTAATCTTAAATCAACAGCCTATATATGAATTTGGCTTAATATATATCGTAAACGGTCATAATCGTCTTTGAGTAGTATACTTAAAGTCCGCCCAGCATGAATTAACCATTCTCGGTCAGCTTGACGCAACTGGTAAACTTGGCGAATCGCTGCTGCTACCAACGAATCAATTGGGGCACCACTTATTGTTAACAAAGTTCGCAAAAAGTCTATTTCCTCAGAAAATTTAACTATATCATCAGCTTCACAGCGATAAACAGCTTGGTGAATTTGTGGTGGGCGAGGCGGTAAATATTGATACACCTTACTACTTGAAGTATCTGTTTTTGGCAATTCAAATCCCACAATCACCGCGCGAAACTCGGTTTTGAGCATCGCGAATATTTGGGGTTGTTCTTCACGTAAATCAGCAAGCGACATTCCCAAAGCGCGCGCTCGATGTACGGAGTCAATAGGCATAGTAGTTGCATAGTAAACAACTCCATACACTTGATTGCCTGATTCTTCATCCTGTGATTTTACCCAACTACCAAAAGGTGGCATTGAAGCAAAGCTTAAATCATCTGGCTCTAAACACTGAGCCAGAAATTCGGTTGTCGTTGTCTCAATCACCTCTGCTATGTGACTGGGATTTCTATTACTGCGGTCAAACTGTGGTAAAGGCAGGCGCATAATTGAGTAGGGTGCGTGACGCTATAACAATTATGAAACAAAACTAATGATCTAGTAGCGTCACGCACCGCACGTGAAAAGCTAATACAGATGTTTCGGTTTTTCACACCTCAACTCCAAACTTTTAACTTTTAGTAAGGTGCGTGACGCTATTAAACTTGCTCTTCGTTTCAAAATTTTAGTAGCGTCACGCACCCTACGCTCTTCGTTTCAAAATTTTGGTAGCGTCACACACCCTAGGTTTTATTTCCCTTTTTTACGACCTGCGGTTTCAACAGCTTCCAGTTCCGATAGACGGAAAGTTACTAACTTATCCCAGTTACCACCCTCGAACAAGACGGCAACCTTACCATCGCTTACACGTTGAACTAGTCCTTCAAAGCGATAGTAGGTATCTGCGGGGTTTTTTACGCGAACGGTTGCTCCAGGCAGAATCATGGTCTTACTCTATTTATGTTTTTATGTTTCCTTTCTATAGCTTAATGCCTATTACAGTTTAGAACACAGTAGAGACGTGATTAATCACGTCTCTACACAGAAATAAGAGGCATTATACTTTGGCGCCACTATATATACTTTTTCTTGCTTCGATAATTTGCCACTGACTCAACAATGCCTAGGGATACGAAATTTGTTACCATTGCCGAACGTCCATAGCTCATCCAAGGTAAAGGTATACCCGCAACAGGCGCCAATCCAACGTTCATACCGACGTTAACTATTACTTGGAAAACAATCATTGCTAATACACCTATTGCTAACAGTGAACCAAAATTATCTGTGGCTGTTTGAGCTATATGTAGTAAACGCAGGCAAAGAAAAGCAAAGACTGAAAGCAATACCAAGCAACCGATAAAACCAAATTCCTCACCAACAGCAGAAAATATAAAGTCTGTATGTTGTTCCGGCACGAAATTAAGCTGCGTCATTGGACCTTTATTTAATCCCCATCCAAACCACTCACCCGCGCCAATGGCAATCCGCGATTGATGTTGGTGATATCCTGTCGTTAACAGGTTTTCATCGGGATTTAAAAACGATGTTAAGCGTCCTTTTTGATATTCTTTTAAAACGTGGTTCCAAAGGAAAATACCGATTTCTCCACCTAGCATATTAAGCGACCAGGCGCCAATAGCACTCGCTCCAAACTTTCTCCAAGGTAAAGTTTGCCATCCAATAATCCCCATCGCCACTGCCCACATTAATCCTAAAGGACCGAACACCAAGTCCTTGGAAAAGGCAATCGTAAACGGCCACTGAATACTAAACAATATTGCGGCAATAATTGGCGAAACCATTAATATCAGCCAACCTGGATTCGCATTTGCCCAATACAACATCCCTAGTACTATTGCTCCAAACACTAACGATGTCGCCAAATCCGGTTGTATGAAAACTAATGCCCAAGGAATCGCAGTAAATGCCATCGCGCGGAAAACTGTAGATAAACTTGATGCTGTAGATTTATGTAATAACGCTGCCAAAGTGATAATCATCGCCAATTTGGCAAATTCTGAAGGTTGTACAGGTATACCAGCTATACTTACCCACCGTTGTGCCCCTTTTGCGCTTCTACCGATAATCATCACCGCTACAAGGCTAATGTTGACTACGGTATATATATACCAGTGATACCGAAGTAGATTTTCGTAGCGTACACGGGCAAGAATTAATGCGATTATGGTTCCAGCTACCGAGAATTCCCAGTGGCGCCAGCAGTCAGCCAGACCTTGGCTTAACTCGGTGCTGCGAATCATTAAGCCACCGAAGAAGCTGATGGCTATTACAAGCAAGAAGAGTAACCAGTCGATTTGCTGCCAGGGTTTAATCCAATACTTCCAACGTGATTGGGAGCGTGAATGCTTTTTTAATAACATTGTGCGATTTTAGACTTTAGCTTTAATAGATTTTAAATTTATTCACTACTAAAAATCTGTATTCCCAGGTATCACCTGAGAACCAGAATAAAAATATTTTATTTTTTTACGCCAAAGCTGCAACAGATACTTTACCTGCTATTGCTAACGCAACCGCGCGTAACGCTTTTGCACTCGCAGAATTTGGGTCTGCTGCAACAATTGGCACACCGTTATCTCCACCAATGCGCGTGTCTATCTCCAACGGTATGCAGCCTAGTAGTGGTACACCCAATTCTTGTGCTGTTTTTGACCCACCACCTGAACCAAAAATGTCATATTGTTTTTCAGGCATATCTGGCGGTATAAAATAGCTCATATTTTCTACTATACCCAACACAGGAACGTTCAGTTGTTGAAACATTCGTAGCCCTTTGCGCGAATCTAATAAAGCTACTGTTTGCGGTGTCGTCACAATTACGGCACCTGCCATCGGTACAGCTTGTGTCAATGTTAACTGTGCATCGCCAGTACCTGGAGGCATATCAACAATTAAATAATCAATTTCGCCCCACTCGACTTGGTATAAAAATTTGCGGATAATTCCATTGAGCATTGGACCACGCCAAATCACTGGCTGGTCTTTATCAATAAGAAAACCCATTGATACTAACTTGACGCCGTGATTAAAAGCAGGTTCCAGTATTTCACCATTTGCACCCGGTCGAACAATTAGCGGTGTATCAGTCAACCCCAGCATTGTTGGGTCATTTGGTCCGTAAATATCAGCATCAAGTAAACCAACTTTGGCACCAGTTTGAGCTAATGCCACAGCAACATTAACTGCTACAGTACTCTTACCAACGCCACCTTTACCACTCGAAATTGCAACAATATTTTTCACACCCTTGATACCAGTACGGTCGGGTAAATCTTTCTGTTTTGGTGTTTCTGCCGTGACTTCTACCGCAACATCCATAACACCCGGAAGTTTTTTAACAGCTTTTTGGCAGTCTTCAACAATAAATTCACGTAACGGACAAGCTGGTGTCGTCAACACTAATGTGAAGCTAACCTTACAGCCGTCAATCTTGACGTTACGAATCATATTCAGTTCCACCAGACTTTTGCGGAGTTCTGGGTCTTGCACTGGTCGCAAAACTTCTAACACTGACTGCGTATCAAGAACATCATTCATACTCTTTTCCACCCTTACTGCCCAAAAAAAATTTACAAATGTAATTTCTATCTAACTATTGGATTTTAACTGGCTGTGGGGGTGGATTTACTACAACTAAAAATCGAAACAACCGAATTGACGTGATTTTCTTTTTCTTGACACCGCTTTCAACGCTGTTCCCTCTACTGCTTCAACTAGTGCGCGCGCTACACGGTCAGCGTAGGGACGCGAGAACGACCAAACCAACGGAGACAACCAACCGCGTAATGTTACAGAATACGACAAACAAGTACCACAAACCGTTGACTCGACTTTATAAGTTATCCGCTCCTCAATACCCGGAAGCGCCAATACCCTAATGCTCAACAACTCTCTTGGATTAACTCTTTCGACAAAAATACGAATTGGAATTGGTGATAACCGCGTCACTGCTTGATATATCAATCCTGGTTTCGGGACTAATCCATATGGTACATTAGTACTTTTTAATAGAGGATGCCAGGAAACATCGCCTAAATCAACAACTTTCTGCCATAGCTCATCTACCGAAGCCGAACTAATTTCTCTGTACGTGCGTACTAAAGAAGCACATATTCGGCGCCGTTTACGGTGGATGAACCTAGATAACCAACCTTGCATTTAATTCGACCCTCCTCGCGGTTTGAAAGCTGTGAATGACATGGCTTCTAAGGCAATGATATTAAAAACTTCTCTATCAGAATTTCTCAAAATAGCTGTGATCAAAGCAAGCCCTTTTTTATAAGTTTCTCCACTTAAAATTTTTTTTATATATTCGACTCTTTTTTGACGCTTTAAATGGGTAGTCGTTCCATACATATATCGCTCATTGCGTAATATCTTCCTCCTAATGACGTATACACAAGTTGGAGTAAGTATTAATTTTTATGACAAATTTTGTGGTATGCAGCACTGTCCGTAGATTTTTGTTCATGTCTAATCTTGGTGCCACCAATCGTGATTGTGTATTTTTATGTATCGAGGGGAAGCACCGTTTATTGGTTAAAAAGGTTGCTATGATTGAGTTTTGCTAGTTTAGCGTAGATATTAAGCATTAGTTAAAATAACAAATCGTATACAAGTAAATACACAAATTGAGAGAGAATAACTTTTAGTTACGCCGCGCTTGTGTGTCAACAAAGGGGATATCACGTGTCCGGCTTGTGGTAGTAGCCCAATTGTATGTAAGCCTTGCATTTTGCTGCACCTACCCTGTGGATTAACAACCATAAAACACAAAGAGTGAAAATTTTAATTTAGGTTTTGAGACTTATGTTGACAAACTCGCATTCTCCTGCTATCCAAACTGCTCCATCCAAATTTTTACCTCCAGACAACGCGAAAGAGCGAGTTAGTGCTTTCATGCGTCAATTACAAGACGAAATTGCCACTGGTTTGGAAGCAATTGATGGTGTGGGTAAATTCCAACAAGATAGCTGGGAACGTCCTGAAGGTGGTGGCGGACGTTCACGTGTTCTACGTGATGGAGCAATCTTTGAACAAGCTGGTGTAAATTTTTCTGAAGTTTGGGGTGACCATCTTCCACCATCAATTCTCACTCAGCGTCCTGAAGCTGCTGGACATCGTTTCTATGCGACTGGTACTTCAATGGTTTTACACCCTCGCAACCCTCATGTACCTACCGTTCACTTGAACTACCGCTACTTTGAAGCTGGCCCAGTTTGGTGGTTTGGTGGCGGCGCCGACTTAACTCCTTACTATCCTTTTGCTGAAGACGCAAGTCATTTTCATAAAACTTTTAAACAAGCTTGTGATAAACACCATTCAGAATATTACCCAGTATTTAAACGTTGGTGCGATGAATACTTTTATTTAAAACATCGAGAAGAAACGCGCGGTATTGGTGGTTTATTCTTTGACTATCAAGATGGTCGTGGTGCCTTATATCGTGGACCTCACACAGATGGCCTTGCTGCTCATTACAGCCAAGAAGTCGGAGAACCCACACAACGCACCTGGTCAGAATTATTCTCCTTCATCAAAGACTGTGGTCAAGCTTTTTTACCCGCTTATTTACCCATTGTTGAACGGCGCCATAATATCGAGTACAACGAACATCAACGCAATTTCCAACTTTATCGTCGTGGCCGCTACGTTGAATTTAACCTTGTATACGACAGAGGAACAATTTTTGGACTCCAAACGAACGGACGTACAGAATCGATTTTAATGTCGTTACCTCCATTAGTGCGCTGGGAATATGGCTACAAGCCAGAACCAAATACTCCGGAAGCGGAACTTTACGACACTTTCCTCAAACCTCAAGATTGGGCAAATTGGACACCCAGTCATACTTAGAATCTAGATTCAGCCAGAAACTCTGTTTCTCCAAGTATAATTACCAAGGCATAACATTTGTTTTTATTATGTTATGCCAGCGTAACGCCCACAACTGACGCTGTTTGACGCTTGTTGTGGGTAATTATTCTTGAAAAAAGAGTGGATGATAACGAGATTAAAGGTTATAAAAAATACTAGGTTGATTTATTTCGTAGCGCTAGGGGAGAGAGTGTGTGATTCATATAGAACAAAAAGTTTATAACATTCAAGATGGCAATGATGTAATTGTTTTGACCCCAGCTGGGCGCCTAGATATTACTACAGCTTGGCAGTTTCGCTTGAAGTTACAGGAATGTATATCCAAACTCAGCCGTCATGTTGTTGTTAACCTCGGTCAAGTAAACTTTATCGATAGTTCGGGTCTAACTTCTCTAGTCGCAGGAATGCGCGACGCTGATAAAGTAAAGGGCAGTTTCCGTATTTGTAACGTTCACCCAGAAGCTAAACTTGTTTTTGAGGTAACGATGATGGATACAGTATTTGAAATTTTTGAAACCGAAGAGGAAGCTTTGGAAGGTGTACCCCGTAGTTTAGTTACATAAAGTGCTGAGTGCGCTTGTATTAAACTATAACTCCGCTCATCGTAAGGTGCGTGACACTACTAGTTCATTAGTTTCACTTTACGATTGTTATGGTGTCACGCACCCTACCTCCTAACTTTGGTGTAGCAAAAAGGTCCCATAACAGCTCCCCAAGTAGCTCTTCCTGTTTCTTCGTCAATTCCTTTATCATAAGTTTTTAGTTCTTGCTGATTTACCTCAAAGCCTAATGACACCTGTACAGTGCTACCAAGGTAAGTAAAAGTACATTTAGCTTCGGCAGGTGGTACAGCAGAAAATTCATACTGGTTCGGCGCTAGCTCTTTAACTGAAACATTTAGAACACAACCAGGTAGTAATTCTAATTGGTCATCTGCTAAATTTTGTATTTTATTTGGGTTACTACCTCCACCAGCTAGCCCACCTGGGTCTCTTGGCATGTAGTATTGAACAGTTATAGGAATATCGGGGTTATCGTCCGCGCGCAACCGCATAATACGCTGTCGGTACGGTTTATCAAGACTAGTAATATTCGCCTGTTCGGCGAATATAGTTAGACTATCTTCTGTAAAAATGGGTACAGGAACTTGCCACAAACGTAAGTGAACGTACCAAGTCGGTTCTGTGAGTGCTTGTTTTTGGTTATCAAATTCACCTGTCAAGTATTGGGCTAATGTCTGTAGTTGTGGAGGAAAGCGCATTTCGGTAGTGGTAGTATATGCAGTATTATTATCTCTCGGAACGTATAAACAAAGTTAAAAATACATTCCTTAGGTATTTCTAGTATAGAAAAAGAAACTTTCTGGCAGCTTCAGCAGCTATAATTATAAAGATGCAGAATGCAGGATACAAAAACCTTGCGTATGCAAGACGCAATACGGGTAATATTTTCTCATAATCGCATCTAAAAATATTGTCGCAAAGACAAACTCGTACTTAAGCACGAGAAAATAAACATTCCTTCGCCCTAATAATTATTTGTGAATAACGTCCGTACTGTCTCTGATACAAAGCGAACATTCTACTCCTTACATACTCGCCCGCTGAATACGATTTATCGACGGGTGATAGAGGAGTTGATGGTAGAAATGCACCTGCTATCAGTTAATGTTGATTTCACTTACAACTCAATCTACACCTTGGGTGTTGTCACAGCATTTGACCGCTTTATGCAAGGTTATCAACCTGAAAGCGACAAAGATTCTATTTTCCAAGCCCTTTGTCAAGCAGTTGAGGCAAGTCCAGACCAGTATCGTAATGATGCTAACCGACTGCTTGGTATCGGTAAGAGTCTTCCAGTTAAAGATTTAATCGCATGGCTAAGTCAAACTAACTGTTTAGAAAACGACGAACAATTACAAGCTGAACTCGGTGCCATTGCTAACAATCCCAAGTTCAAATACAATCGATTGTTTGCCATTGGTATATTCACCCTTTTAGAAGCATCTGACCCAGAAGTTGTTAAAGACGAAAAGCTTCGTACTCAAGCTCTTAACTCTATTGCCAAGGGTCTGAATATTTCCGACGACAAACTTAATAAAGACTTGGAGTTGTACCGCTCTAACTTGGATAAGATGGCACAAGCAATGGCTGTAATGGCTGACATGATACAGGCAGACCGCAAAAAACGCGAAGAACGCGCTCTTAACAAACCCCAACAAATTATTCAGTAATGAGTGCTGAGTAATGAGTGCTGAGTAAATAGCTTCTAATTAGAACTCAGCACTCAGCACTCATCACTTTTAACTCAATTAATACGGTACGATTCGATAGATGATGTTACTGACGATAGCAAGTAATAAGGCGCCCATAATAGCGCTCCAGATGCCATAGCGTAAGCGAAAACCCTGGACAAAGTAAGCAGCTAAACAGAAACAGATGACTGCTATCACAAAGGTGAAGAAGTCGGGGAAAAAGTTAAACGTCAAAGCATTTGGTATTGTAAACACAA
>NZ_JBXXZH010000320.1:0-9405 GCF_059640475.1 Calothrix sp. CBUCES-K 9914 | reverse complement strand
TCAAGATATTGGAAAATTTGGCAAGTTAACCCTGCTGCGGGGAAGTTAGGGTATAAACAGATTTCAGTTCCAATCGCTCTAGAGTTTGCCAAAAATCAAGTATCTGATGTAGATAATAGTAACAGCCAAAATATTTTGTTTTCGTATTTTCACGCAAATAAAGCTTGTGTGGATGCGGTTAATCGCGCGCAGGCAGGGCTTTGTCTCAGATGTTATGTTTCTGAACCAATACTGAGAGAATGTAAAAAAATAGACTCTCTATTTAGTGGTGGTAAGCAATTTACGTATCGAGATTTATTACCGTTTGTTCTGAATGATGATGGAGAAAAACTAATTATTTTAGACCGAGATGGAAAAAGTCAACTAATGGTAGATGACGATAATCAAGTTAAAGTATTTAAGTATAATTTTTTTTCGATGACAGTGTTACAAACATTTAATGCTGATTTACAATCTCGGATGAGCTTGGATAATTGGGCTTATTTACAAACGAAGCAAAATCCGGAAGTGAAGAACTTTTTATCTGAGTTTGGTTTTAAGCATCTGAGTGACTGGGCACTGTTAAACCGAGTTAGACGTGGGCAGCTTGAACGTTTATCTACTGAAGAACGTTATCTTATTGAAGCTTTTCATAGTGTTTATCGTCGAGACAGACGAATGCAACACCATAAGGGAGCGAAAAGGTGTCCTGACCCGACGAATGCTCAATTGCAAGAAATGTTAGCTTATTTGAAACAGTATCAACTTTCTATTAGTAACCCTGTACAGTTGATGAAAGAACTCAAAAATATTGCTCTACAAATGAGACAATATGATGTCTGGAGTTCTAGAGAATCTTTAGATATATATGATGCGGAAAGTGGTACATATCAACCAAGACGCGATTTACCTGTTGATTCTATTGATGAAGAGGATGTAGAACAGCAAGAATTTTTACAGTTTTTACATAAGCATCTTCATACAGTTTTGAGCCACATAATTCAGGAAGTAGTGGAAGCTAATATCAAAAAATTGCAAAAAAGTAATAAGTATGCACCTTTCGCGGATAAATATATCCAAGGACTACAATTATACTACTGTCAGGCAATGACTTTAAAAGAAATTGTGCCTCAGTTGGGTATGACAAGTTGGGATCAAGCCAGACGAGTTCTTAACCCAGGTGATTTGTTAGCTTCTGTTCGCGCGCGGACTGTGGAACAGATGCTAGAAAGTATTTTAAATTTAGCCGCAGAAAAAGGTTTGACTCAAATTCCACCTGAAGTAAATTATCTGAAAACGCTGACGGAACATATTGAATCTTATGTAGACGAACAAATGTTTCAAGCAGCAGCTGAAGAAATTAGAGCGGGGAAAAATCGGACGATGGATAGTTTATATGCTCAACAACTTCGCAGTTATATGCAAGCATGTACATCATCACCTGCAATGATTAGCTGACTGCATCAGTTTTGTTAAGTTACACCTATTTACCCTTACACGCGAGGTAAAACCCATGTCCAATTTAGATTTTGCTCAAGATTTTAGCCAAAATTTTAGACTTTTGTTCGCAGAAACCGTCTGCTTAGATACCGAGCATTTTGCATTTGCCAACCAAATAAGTTCTTTAGAGGCGGCTAATGCTTGGCAAGTTTATTTAAATACATTAGCACTACTTGCTCTTGAGACATGGTTAGATGATAGACTTACTCTCGGAGGCGCCACAAAACGCTTAATTGAGCGAGATATGAGCAAGATTGCGGTTGCAGGTAGTTTAAAACTACGTGACTACAAGTTTTGTGCTATTTCAACTGAGCATTTACTCAATGAAGTTGTCAATATACCTCAAGGACTAATTGAAGAGTCGGAGTTAACACCCCATTTTTACGTATTGCTTGAAGTTTTGGAAGAAGAGGAAGAGGTTATAATTAGAGGTTTTTTACCTCATAACAAATTAATTCAGGTAAAAAATGATTTGCAGTTACCAGTAGATAACGATTGCTATCAAATTCCATTATCCTACTTTGATATTGAACCAAATCATCTATTAACTTATTACCGTCATATTCAAGCATCTGAATTTACTGTAGCGATTGCTGCACCAATTGTCGATAGCCATCAAATTAGTCAAGTTGATCAAATTAGCGTTGGAACAGCCAAACATCTTAGTAGTACTACTACATTAAGCGAATGGTTGCAAGGGTTAATTGATCAAGTTTGGCAAAATATAGATTCTTTTGCAAATCCAGAATTAAATTTAGCTTTTAGTACCAGAAATATAAATCGAGACACTAAAAGAGCAAAAACAATTGATTTAGGTAGCAATTTTAATAGTAAAAAAGTTGCATTATTAGTGCATGTTTATCCCGATACAACGACTAATATATCAGAGGATACGCAAGCCAATATTACTCCAGATAGTTGTGACAAAATTAATGTATTGGCTCAACTACACCCTGTAGATGGAGAAAGGTTTTTACCGCAAAATACTAAATTAATATTATTGTCAAAAGCTGGTAAAATCCTCCAAGAAGTGACGGCAAGACTTCAAGATAATTATATTCAACTCAAAGTTTTTAAGGGCGAACCAGGTAAAAAATTTAGTATCCAGGTTAGTTTGGAAGATTTTTTTGTGACGGAAGATTTTGAGTTATGAATATGTGGTGCCTTTTTTAAGGTGCCGTTTTCAAGGCGCCGTTTAAAATTTGCATTTCCTAAAACAATATTAAATAATTAGGATAGAAAATGGCAAATATTTCAGTAAACGATACTAACCAAAAAACCAAAAACCACTTAATTAAATGTTTACAAACAGCAAGGTTTAAGGTAACTAGTACAGAAAATAATTTTGTTCAGGTTCAGCTACCGCAAGATAATTTATCTACCAATGAAGAAATTACAAAATCAAATGAAGAGAGGTCGATATTTCCATCCATTCCCCGATTAAATCATGTCTTTGAGTTTATTGAATTAAATTATCATCAACCTATTAGTCTCAAAGAAGTAGCTCAAGCAGTCGGTTATTCCTCAGCTTACTTAACTGACTTAGCGCGCAAACTTACTGGAAAAACGGTTAATTACTGGATTATTGAACGTCGGATAACTCAAGCATGTGACTTACTTCTAAAAACTAATTATTCGATTCATCAAATTTCTTTAAAAGTCGGTTATCAAAATACAAATCATTTTTACTCTCAATTTCGTAAGCGCTATAATACTACCCCTCATGCTTGGAGAAAAGCACAACGTTGAAGCCTCGCTCTACCTATATTTAAGCGTAAAGCGCAGGCTATGTCAACAAAATTTCAACTTTAGTTGCAGTACTTTGGAAAAGCAGGATTTAGAAAATGTCTTAGCAAGAATGAAACCTATTAAACCTGAACTATATCAAGCAATCACAGACTTAGACGGTGAATTACAAAGTGTTAATAATGTAGTCAACGTTATTAGTACTATTCGCAAAGTTTCAAATATTCTTGCTAGAGTTGTAATGATTTTGTAAAATCTTGAGTTTTGAATTTTACTCTTTCTAAGCTTTATCTGCTTCCGATGCTTTTGTTTGACTTTGTTGAGTAGAACGATCTACTTCTGTATCTTCGGATGAGTTTTTTCTCCGACCTATTTCTCTATCTGTAACTCCGGGAGAACGAGATGATGATTCTTCAGATTCTTGTTCTTCTGCTTGATTTTTTTTGGACTGCTGAGTTTGCTCACTCATAAATTACAAACAAATGTTATATTTGTGTCTAGTAGAACAATTTACCATATTGAGTAATTAGTATGATTTTTACATCCTCCCTAAGAGTTATTTTTATCTGAGAGCTGAATTTTAATTGTTTTGTATGGTTTTGATCCCCCTAGCCCCCTTAATAAGGCTACCGTGTACACACATCTTTTTATAATTCTTACATTCCTTCCCTTTGCGTACTTTGCGTACTTTGCGGTTCGTTAAAGAATTAACCGCGCTTGTTCGCAAAGAGGCAAAGAAAGAGAAGAAAGGCAACTTTTAGAGACTTGTGTGTACACAGTAGCGCGTGGAAGGGGGGATCAAAATGTTATTATTCAACAAGAGAACTATTTCACGCTTTCACTCTCGGCTTTGGTGTATAAACAATGATTCATTCGGTTGTCATCAATCTGGGGTATGGTAATTTATCCGAGGGGTTCCCTGTTATTACTGTTGGGTTACGCGCGGCAAATAATCCACGTTCACAGCAGTTTATCGGTAGTTTACCGCCAGCGCTGAATTTGGTAGAATTGTACCGAAGTTGGCAAATGATATATCAAAGTTTGCAAGGTCGGTCTGCATTTGTCCGCAGCAATTCTCGTTACGAAAGTGCATTGACCAGAAGTTTTGATGATGAACTGGAAATTGATGAAGGCAGTATTACAAATGTTTCCATAATAGATTTCTATGATTTGTGTCAGGAGTTAAAACTCAATATTGATAATTGGCTCTTATCGCCTGGAATTGTCAATATTAGCCGACAACTACGTGTTGCTCTTAACCCCACTGATGAAATTAGGGTAATTATCGAAACTCAAGATGCTATTCTCCAAAAATTACCTTGGCATTGTTGTGATTTTTTTCAAGATTATCCACGTGCAGAACTTTCGTTTGCTAGAAGTGAGTATAAATTTACTTCCTATTTACAATCGTCAACTCCCAGAAATCAAGTCAGGATTTTGGCAATTTTAGGTAATTCCCAAGGGATTGATTTAGAACAAGAACGAAGGTTTTTACAAAGTTTACCAGATGCAGAAGTAGAGTTTGTCGTCAAGCCGACACGGCAAGAATTTAATGATAAACTTTGGGATTCTCATGGTTGGGATATATTATTTTTTGCTGGGCATAGTCAAACTGAGCAAGATACGGGAATAATTTATATTAATGAAAATCTGACTGGTAATAGTTTAACGATTGAACAGTTGACAGAAGCTTTAAAAGCAGCTATTGAGAATGGGTTAAAAATGGTAATTTTTAATTCCTGCGATGGTTTGGGTTTAGCACAGGGTTTGGAAAAATTAAATTTACCAACAACCATCGTCATGCGCGAACCTGTGCCAAATCTGGTAGCAGAGGAATTTTTTAATTATTTTTTACAAGCATTCGCATTTGCACAACAATCTTTATATATATCTGTTCAACAAGCACGACGCAGATTACAAGGATTAGAAGATGATTTTCCCGGCGCCAGTTGGTTGCCAGTAATTTTTGTTAACCCTGCGGAAGAAGCACCTACTTGGGTAAGTTTAAAGGAAAAATACCCAAAAAAACTGGATAAGAAAAATAAACGTCAAGATTGGGGGAATGCAATTGATGTTTCTGCATTTTACGGAAGAAATGATGAAATTAATAGGTTAAAACAATGGATAGTGAATGATAAGTGTCGATTAATTACTATTATTGGCATGGGTGGAATTGGGAAGACTGCTTTATCTGCGAAATTAGCTTTATCTGTGGAAAATGAATTTGATTGTTTAATTTGGCGCAGTTTACGCAATGCACCATCTATACAAGAATTGTTGACCGACTTAATCGGTTTTTTAGCAATAGAAGATAAAATAGTTATCGCTAATTCCTTAGATAAGCAAATTTTACAATTAATCGATTGTTTGCGCGCGTCGCGTTGTTTAGTTGTCTTAGATAATATTGAATCGGTTCTAAATGGTGATAATTTAGGGTATCGTGAAGGATATACAGGGTACGGGCAACTTTTGCGGTGCGTTGGAGAAACGCTTCATCAAAGTTGTGTTTTAGTTACGAGTCGCGAAAAACCCAAAGGATTAAATGCCAAAGAAGGTAAAGACCTATCTGTACGCACGCTACCGTTAAAAGGATTAAATTATAGTGAGGGAGAATTAATACTCAAACAAAAAGGTTTATCACCATCAACAACAGAAATTAAGAGTTTGGTTGAGTGCTATGCTGGAAATCCTTTGGCGCTAAAAATTGCCGCAACAACAATTATAGATTTATTTGCTGGTAATATAAGTGATTGTTTACAAGTAGGCACAATTCTCTATAATGATATTTTTGATTTACTGAATCAACAATTTCAACGTCTATCAATATTGGAAATACAAGTCATGTATTGGTTAGCGATTAATCGAGAATGGGTATCTATTAAAGAATTACAAAATGATATTATTAATGTTGCTCCGCGCGATTTGATGCGAAATTTATTGACAGCTTTAGAATCTTTACAATCGCGCGGCTTAATTGAAAGTCAAGGGGGTAAATTTACGCAGCAACCAGTTGTCATGGAGTATGTAACAGAAGAATTGATCGAAAAAGGCACTCAAGAGATTTACACGGGAGAAATTGATACCCTCAATAAATATGCTTTCATCCAAACCCAAACTCAAGACTACTTAAGAAATGCTCAAATTCAATTCATTCTCCAACCAATTGCAAATAAATTATTAGAATATTGGATAACAACAGCAAATATTCAAACGCATTTAAATCAAATTTTAGCTCATTTGAAATCTTCTTCATCTCCCCGACCCGGATATGCAGCAGGTAATATTATTAATCTGTTGCGACAACTGGATATAGAACTAAATAATTATGACTTTTCTGGTCTGAATATTTGCCAAGCAAACCTGCAAGAAATAAATTTACAACAAACCAACTTTGCTAATTGCAATTTTCAAAAAACAATATTTACCCAAACATTAGGTAGTCTACTTGCTGCCAAATTTAATCCTACAGGTAAGTCATTTGCAACCGCAATCGAAAATAAAATCTATCTTTGGGAAGTAGACACCATCCAACAATTATTCCAACTTAACGGTCATACCGCGTGGGTACAATCGCTTGCTTTTCATCCAGATGGTAAAATCTTGGCTAGTGGTAGTAATGACAACACGATTAGATTGTGGAACACCGAAACCGGACAATGCTTGCAAATCCTCTCAGGTCATACATCCTTAGTACAAACTCTTGCTTTTAAACAGAACAGTAACATTTTAGCTAGTGGTAGCAGTGATCAAACAATTAGATTATGGGATATCTCTACTGGAGAGTGCTTGCAAATTTTCTCAGGACATACCAATAATATTATGTTTGTCACTTTTCATCCCCATCAACAAACATTAATCACCGCAAGCAGCGATAACACCGTTAGATTATGGGATATTGCAACTGGTGAGTGTATACGAATTTTCAATATAACAATTAATTGGCGCCTAGCGATAGCGTTAAGTCATAACGGTAAAATGTTAGTAACCGGAAGCGATAATAATGCAGTCAAATTTTGGGATATATCAAACGGTGAATGCATTAAAACCCTACCTAATTACCATAGCATCGTTTGGTCAGTTGTATTTAGTAACGACGACAAAACCATAATTACTGGCAGCGAAGATAACACTATTAAAATCTGGGATATCGAAACGGTAGAATGTATACAAACCTTACATGGAAATCAAAAGCGTATTTGGTTAGTTGATTTACACCCGAATAATTCTACTTTACTAAGTATCAACGAAGATCAAACCATCAAGCTTTGGGATATAGCTTCACGACGCTGCTTAAAAACATTAAAAGGTTATAGTAACTGGATATTGTCCCTTGCTTTTAGTCCCGATGGTCAAACCCTAGCTAGCTGTTCCCAAGACCAAAAAATCCGATTATGGGATATCAAAACCAGAAAATGCACTTTAACCCTAGAAGGACATGATGACTTAATCTCCACCATTGCCTTTGCACCCCCCCATATTCGCAATTATTTCTTGGCTAGTGGTAGCGACGACAACACTATCAAACTGTGGAATTACCAAGGTGAATGCTGGCAAACACTCCGAGGACACACAGCTTGGGTACATGGAGTTGCGTTTAGTCCTCAGGGTGAAATTTTAGCTAGTGGTAGTCGTGACAACACAGTAAAAATATGGGATTGTAGCACTGGCGCCTGTTTGCATACTTTTGTCGGGCATTCTAACCGCGTAAAATCAGTTAGTTTTAACAGAAGTGGTAATATCCTCGCCAGCGCTAGCGATGATCAAACCATCAAAATCTGGGATGTAAATAATGGTACTTGTTTACAAACTCTGACCGGACATCAAGATAGTGTTTGCTTCGTTGTTTTTAGTCCGAATGCTGATATTATTGCCAGTGGTAGCTGTAATAATATCATCAAAATTTGGAATGTAAATAATTGTGAATGTACGCAAACAATATTAGCACATTCGTCTAGAATACGCGCGCTTGCCTTTAGTCCAGATGGTAAAATATTAGCCAGTTGTAGTGATGACTGCACAATCAAACTGTGGGATGTGAATACAGGTAAGAATATTAGAATCATTACGGGACATGATAAAGGTGTATGGACAGTAGCATTTAGCTCCGATAATTGTCTACTAGCTAGCGGTAGCGAAGACGAAACGATGAAATTATGGAATTTGCAAGGTGAATGTATTCAAACCTTGAGATGTATTCGACAGTATGAAGGTATGAATATTACTAATGTTACCGGATTAACAGATGCTCAAAAAAATATTTTAATATCTTTAGGAGCAGGTGCCGAGCCTTGAAAAGTTAGAGATAAAATTAACTATTGACTGCTACCATTAGAAACAAATTTTTGAGTTTCTATTTGAATTGGTTCATCAATTTGTATTGACTCTTTACGGTCATATTCTTTCTCCTTTTCGTTCAGCTTCCACTTAACACTTTTAGATGCTTTAACAATAAATAGAAAACGGTTATATTCGACGGCTTTGTGAACGTACATTTTAGATGGAATTATAATTAAATAAGTTTCGGAAACACCGTTAGAACATTCAGAATGTTTAGGATTACCTTGAATCATAGAACAGTAACTTCCAAATTGATATTCTCCATCAATTGTGACAACTTGGATATTCTTGGCTGTTAAAGTTTTGGGAAATATTCCGTTACTATTTCTGCCATCTGCTTGATTAAGTTCCACTAATTTTTTGTGTAGTGGTGTTTTTGGATTATTAGCTTTTTGTAAGAATGATTTAATTGTGTTCTCCTTTAGCATATCAATTCCTGGCGTAACTGCTTTTGATACTGAAGACACAAATAAACTCGACATGGAAAAGCCAGCTAGCCACAAAATAGGTGTATACTTATTCATCGGTTTTAGTAAATTGTCGCATGTAAAAGTTTTAACATAAATTTTGAGAAGTTGTAGCATAGGCGTCTCGCCTATGCAGTGATATATATAAAGGAAACCAAGTTATTAATTTTGGATAAAGTCGAGCTAAAGTTGAGTTTTATATTTTTCGATTGATTAATAGGCACCGATGCGATAAATTTAAATACCCCAAAATTAATGATATAACTATTGATGGAAAAGCATATACTACGGTTTTCATATACCCAGAGCGTAAGTCCTGTAAGATACAAAGGTACATTATTGTACTAACAACGGTCTTCTGTGACAGTTTTGATAG
>NZ_JBXXZH010000319.1:0-9480 GCF_059640475.1 Calothrix sp. CBUCES-K 9914 | reverse complement strand
CCAATCAAAAATTGCGCGAAACCCTTGATTTTTCGAGCTTTTTAGGGAATGAATCAGCCCTGCCGCGTGGAAGGGGGGATTGTATTTTAGTAAAATGTCTTAACCGAGTAGTATTGCAACTGCTTCGATCTCAACAGTCGCGAAAAGTCGTAATATCCTCTGTAACGGCTAGGCTTTGAGTCATGGTGGTAATAGAAAATCGTCACGGTCATTTTAGGATAATTTAATTATTCCTCTGTTGGCGCCTATCTTTTATGTAGTACCAATAAACTATATTTTTTAACCTTTTTGTATTTTCATGCTGACGGGGCACCTAACCGTAGCGTGAAACTTGATATATTTAGGTAGTCTACATAAGTAGTTTTGCATTCATACCAATAACTTAGCCTTTTTTAAATCACCTAAAACAAAAACTTAAATTATGAAAAAGTTATTTCTGATTTTCCTCCTAGCGACCCTAGCTTTTAGTAGCATACTTGTTAATAACCGAGCAACATTATCACAAAATACTTATACTAAGTCTGTCACACGTGAAGTTTTAGCTAATGGTTATCCTACTCAAGATAAAAAGCAGATTCTGGAACTTGTGCGTTATACAATTGCACCAAAAGTAAAACTCCCTATTCATTATCATCCGGGAATGCAAATTGAACGAGTGGAGGCAGGGACTTTAACTTATACTGTTATGAAAGGAGAAGCCAAAGTAACAAAAGCAAATGGTACACAATTGATTCTTTCCGAAGGAAAAACTATACGGATGACAGTAGGAGATTCTTTAGTTGAGCCTGGTGGGATGGTTCATTACGGAGACAATCAAACAAACAGTCCGGTTATTCTCTTGTCTGCTTCTCTATTTAATACTAATCAACCAAAAACTATTTTAATCAATCCTGAAAACAGATAAAACTAATGCATTGTATTACCTTACTCATCTTTATAATGTTGAATGCTGGTTCATAGTGGGCACCTGTTCGTATGGTGGGCAGTGCCCACCTTACAAGGTGTGTGATTTTTTCAAATTATTGACATGGAACAGTTGTGGTTCGTTTGTCTATAATTTGTTGATATGCTAGACCAGCAGGAGTTACCTGGCGCCTTAAATCTTCATCTGTATCAAGTTGAATATGATACAAACCAAAATCGCTATTTTTATCGAACTTTAAACCCCATTCACGATTAGATGTCAAACTCCAACTGACATAGCCAATAATTTTTACACCTTCTGACTGAGCGCGTTGAATTTCACGCATATGTTTTTGTAAATATTCTTCGCGCGTTACACCATCAGCGACTTCAACGCAGCCATTTTCAACAATCATTATTTCTTTATCTGGAAATAATTTAGCATGGAACTTAAGCATGTCGTAAAGAACCCCAGACCAAACAGGAGCATTACTGTATCTTCCAAACGCAGCATCCATTAATTGTCGAATACGGTTGATGCGTAAGTTACTTGTACCCCAGTAATAATCAAAACCAACAAAATCTTGTTGTCCTACACACTCAGAAGGACAAAGAAATTCAGATAATTTACCTGCCATTCCTAAATGCCACCAGTTACTTGTTAACGAAGTTGAAAGAATACTAAATGTTTTTAAAATAGGGTCAAAGATTTGCACGACCGAACGAAGTAAAGGTACTCGCTCCTCAGTTTTAACGACATGAAATTTGACTTTGCTATTATCTCCAAAAATAGCTTGTGCAATAGAACGGGCTAAATCAATTTCCAAACCGCTAAATTCTTTTTTATCCTGGTCAAAATAACCAAAACCTGGAACATTATCTTTAACTGCAACAATTATATAACCTCTATCTTGAATACGACGTAAGGGTGTTCCAGGTTTGGCAACAGGTAGAGGAGAAGGAGTAGATAAAGTTGAATGAATTGCTTTTTCCATTCCTGTACTGATATCAGCTAAGGTCGAACGTCTTCCTATACGCGGAATTTCTGGTACAGGGTGTCCAGGAAAGTGTTGAGCAAATCGTTCCTCAAAGGCGCCTGATTCTTTAAAATTGCGAATAGCTCCATCTACAGCATTAAGTAAAACTCTATCACCTTTTACAACTGCTGCAGCATATGGTTCGCTCGTTAATCGCTTCTCAATAAATCTATATTGCCCTGGATGCTGCTTTGCCATTCCTAGCAAAATACTATCATCGGCGAGTATTGCGTCAACTTGCTCAAAATCTAATTGACGTAATGCTTCTTCATAATCGGACACTACCTTAACTTCAACAGTAGGTAAAATATAATTAATATTGCTTTGGGCAGTAGTACTTTTGACGACGGCAATTTTTTTACTAGCCAAGCTTTCAAAATTGTGAATTGCACTACTCACTTTCACTAGTAACATTTCCGCTGCTATATAGTAAACTTCTGAAAATGCGATTTGCTGTGAGCGTTCTGGTGTTACTGTTAAAGTTGCCAATACAACATCAACTTGTCCTTTTTCCAACAAGGCACGTTCAGTAAATCTACGACCTTGTTTAATTAAATCTTCCTTACTGCGAAGGTTTGTGACGTTACGGTCTACTAATCGCTGTAACCATAAAGGTAAACCCAATAACATTGGATTGGCGCCAACTTGAGCATCTGTATTGTACTGTTTGAGAATAGCTCGCGCGCGCGTATGAGCGACAAATAAATTTTTGATCAAATCGCCAACTTTATCCATCTGCTGTGCCATCGAAGCAGCACGTTCTAAACCAGGTGGCATAAAATACGCACGTTCCCACCAAGGTTTTACGTATCCATAAACAAGTTGACTAGGTTCATTAAAAGTAATCCAATAGCGTGCTAAATGACCTAAACGTTTTGCTACTTCAGTAGTGTATTGAGCAAAAATAATCGGAAAATCGGGTGATGTTAAACCGCCACGTGCTTCAACATGCACTGGATGGGTAAAATGATGCAGCGTTACAATTGGCTCCATACCATAACTATGAATAGTCGCAATCACTTGACGGTAATGCTCAAAAGCTGCTTCGTTAAATTCACCCGGTCTAGGTTCCACGCGCGACCAAGCAATTGAAAAACGGAATGTATTACAACCAAGAGATTTAGCGAGCGCAATATCTTCGGGATAGCGGTTCCAAAAATCAGTAGCTCGACCACGAGCAGTTAGACCCCGACGACGCTCCCACACGTCCCGAAGGTCTTCATATTCCTTTTCGTATGCTTCGCATTGGTGATCTGCTGTAGCTACACCAAACATGAATGATTCGGGAAACGGTGTAATCGACATTACAATAACTCCTATAATTATTAATTAACAAAGAATTAACAACAGATTACTAAATCAACAAAAAATTTCACGTTATATATTTAACTCCCCAGCATCCATCACAAATTCCAGAAAGATTGGCAACGGATTATAAACGGATGTAACGGATGAGTTATTAGTTACAAACAAAATCTAGTTTTTTCAAATTAACCATCCGTTACATCCGTTACATCCATTGCAATGTCTTCGCGATGGTTGTAGAAAATTTTATATTGAAGGTGTGCGAAATTTCATCAAAGCTGTTGATAATAAGTTGGATATCAGCACCATTGTATATAGTAAAATAATACTAAACGCGCCACTAGCTCGTAAGCTTGTTCGTAATAGGCGCCGAGAAAGCATTTTAACTATAGATAAACACTTATAAATATATAGGTTTACTATTGACATATCTTATTGTAGGGGTAAAGCGGCGCCTCTACAATAATCACAACTATTAATTTTTCTAATGTTTGTAAGTGTTTGTAACAATAGACAATTGCAAAACGTTAACATTAGTATCAAGTTCCATGTGTTCCTAGCTGCATTTTTAACATTTTTTAACTGTTAGCTAATTTGCAAACCGCATGTCCAAATATGCCGCATCTACGCATACTCGCAAAGTACCTCTACGTCTACTCCTTGTAGTACCTTTCGTATTACTAATTTTTGCAGCAGTCGGACTGACTGGATGGATATCATTATATAATGGACAAAAAGCAGTTAACGAATTGACTGCTCAACTTCGCGAAGAGGTAACACAACGTATTACCCAAGGACTTCGACAATATTTAGAAAGCTCGCAAGCGGTAAACCGAATCAATGAGGAGAACATTCGGTTCAATCATTTAGATTTAGAAGACCCAAATAGCATTACTCGAAGTTTTTGGCAACAAAGGTTTTTGTTCGATAAAGTATGCGGTTCCGCCATGTACTTTGGCAATTATCGAGGAGAGTTTACAGGTTTAGGATTGCAAGAAGATGATTTGTGGAGAATTGGTAGAGCCGGACAATCTACAAACGGCTTATTCTATCGCTACGAAACTGATAACCAAGGAAATGCAACAAATCTTATCTTAAAATTGCAAGAATATGACCCTCGCGTTAGACCCTGGTATCAAGATGCGCTCAAAGCAGGAAAAGCAGTATGGAGTAGACCTTACCCAGATTTTATTCGCAAAGAAATGAAGCTTGCTTTAGCTCAACCTATTTACGATGATTCGGGCAAATTGCAAGGAGTTATTGGAGTTGATTGTTTGCTATCTTCAATTAGTAAATTTCTCGAAGATATAAAAGTCGGGCAATCGGGCAATACTTTTATTGTAGACCATTCTGGTAAATTAATCGCTACATCAAATGGTAGCATTCCTTTTAAAAAACAGATTCAAGGAATTACAGCAAGCGAGAGTGAAAATTCTGTAATTGCTGCTACAGGCAAGTTTATTTCTGAGAGTTTGGGCAATTGGCGCCAGATTCAAAGAAAACAGATATTGGATTTTGATTTTAATGGACAGCGAAAACTTTTACAAATTACACCGTTTCAAGAAAGATATGGTTTGGACTGGTTAATTGTAGTCGTCGTTTCTGAAGCTGATTTCATGAAAACGATTAATAAAAATACTCAAATAACTATATTATTATGTTTCATGGCTTTAGGTTTAGCAACAGCAATGGGGATTGTAACTTCTCGTTGGTTGATTCACCCAATCTTACGAACTATTAATGCAGCAGATGCTCTTTGTCAAGGTGATTGGTCTTCTCGTGTACCCGAATCAAACACTTACGAACTAACATTGTTAGCAAGAGCATTTAATGATAGCGCACAACAGTTGCAAAACTCTTTCTCAAAGTTGGAATACAATGCTAACCACGATGCTTTAACAGGTTTGCTGAATCAAACTGCATTCAAGCAAAAATTAGAAGAGGCAATTCAGCGGCGTGATAGAAGCATTAATAATATTAATATTATTAATCATACAAGTATTACTTCAAGTTATGATTTCGCAGTTTTGTTTCTTGACTTAGATTTTTTCAAGCTCATTAATGATAGTCTTGGGCATTTTGCAGGGGATGAACTGTTAGTTGAGGTGACAAAAAGACTAAAAAGCTGTATCTTTCCAAAGGACACACTCGCGCGCTTCGGTGGAGACGAGTTTTTAATATTACTAGAGAATATTACAGATATCCATGATGCAATTCAAGTCGCAGAGCAAATCTTACAAGTGTGTCAACAACCGTTTTACTTAAGCGAAAAAAAAGTTTTTATTACAACAAGTATTGGTATTGTTACCAGTACAAACGGAACCAAAAAAGCCTTAGATTTTTTACGCGACGCTGATATTGCCTTATACTGCTCCAAATCCGATGGGAAATGTAGATACCGTGTTTTCGATGCTCAAATGCACGCTAAAGCTGTTGACAGATTACAGCTAGAGATGGATTTAAGACGCGCTCTAGAAAACGAAGAATTTGTTGTTTACTATCAACCGATTATTAATATTATTACAAACCAAATTTCTGGGTTTGAAGCACTGGTACGCTGGCAACATCCTGCGTCCAATACTATACCCCCCGCTAGATTTATCCCAATAGCTGAAGAAACTGGATTGATTATCAAAATTGATGCTTGGGTATTACGTACTGTTTGTCGTCAAATGCAAATTTGGCAACAGTTAAACCTACCTCAAGACCTCTTCATCAGCGTAAACTTCTCTGGAAAGCAACTTTTACAACCTGATTTAGTTGAACAAATAGAAAAAATCATTGTCGATACAGGTGTTAATACAAACAGGATTACACTAGAGATTACTGAGAATAACTTAATTAATCATTACGAGTCTACAAAAGCAAAACTCCTACAGATAAATAATTTAGGACTTTCATTAATTATTGATGATTTTGGAACCGGATATTCTTCTCTGAGTTATTTACACCAATTTCCATTTTGCAAACTTAAGATAGATTATTCTTTCATCTCACGTTTAACAGTAAACGACAGAACTAAAGCAATTGTCGAAGCAATGATTTTACTTGCACACAAGTTAGAAATGGATGTAGTCGCAGAAGGCGTTGAAACTCAAGAACAGTTAGAAGTATTGCACTCGATTGGTTGTCAACAAGTTCAAGGTTACTTGTTTTCGGCGCCTCTAACCAAAACTCAAGCAACAACATTGTTAACAAAATATTTTGCATAGTAGTAAGGGCTATGCCGCACCTACTTTACTTCTGTAAACACGTACTCAAAGAAGCAGAAGAAGCAGTTATCAAAGCAGAAGCACAACTTGGTCGAAAAACCACTTGGGGAATTTGGCTCGAAGGATTCTTGTTAACATTTGTAGCTGAGTGGGGAGATAGAACTCAACTCTCAACAATTTCACTCGCAATTAATAATAACCCAATTGGTTTGGCATCTGGCGCCGTTTTAGGACATGCGATTTGTGCAGCAATTGCCGTTACCTGCGGCAAAATGCTGTGTGGACGCATTAGCGAGCGCCAGTTAACTTTTATCGGTGGGTGTCTATTTATACTATTTGGGATTTTAGCAGTGTTTGAAAAAACCCCAAAATAGAACTAGGGTGTTGAAGTAGCCGTAGGTGTGGGTGTAGGAGTAGGAGCAGATGCTTCTTTTGCGGTTTTGTTGATTTCGTCTTTGTATTGAGCAGGCGCCTTCTCCACAGCACTGGCAAATAAAGGTTTAGCCTCGTCAATTTTGCCTTGTTCTTTGAGAACGAGCGCTTTTGCCCAAATTGGACGAAAATCTTTCGGGTCGCTCTTGGTCGCTTGCTCATAGATTTCAAAAGCTTTTCCATATCGCTTTTGGGAAGCGTGGATATTGCCCATTAAAACCTGGATAGCGATTGTATCAACGCTACCAGGTTGAATTTTGTTTGCTTGAGGCGCCGACTTTAAAGCTTCTTGTAACAAACCAATAGCAGCTTCGGGGCGTTTCTGACTCATCTGTAACGCCACCATCGACTGTAAAGCATCCATATCTCCAGGTTTCGTCGTCAAAACCGTGCGTAGAGTTTGTGCGGCGCCTTCGTTATCTCCCATTTGCTGTTTTGCTTGAGCCAATAAAACAGCGTACTTAGTTTGGTCAGGGTTAAGCTTGGCAAGCTTTTCCAATGGTGGAATTACATCTTTTATTTCTCCTTGCTTCAGCGCCAGCAATTGTAAACGCGCTTGCAACAAAGCTTTCAGCGCAGTTTGATTTTCTGGTTCTCTTTGTAAAACTAGTTCTAAGCCTCGTACCTCGTCTTGTAGCTTAGATTTTTGGTCAACAGGTGGCGCATTGCCTTTAGTATTACTCGCAGTATTGCTGTTTCCAGCGTGCGATTCATTAAAGGCAGTAATCATGGGAGCCACTGAAACTCCCGCAAAAACCAAAATACCTAGCACGAGTATGACTCTAACTATCCAGCGATTTCCTGATTCAGTCACAAACCCCTCCCTAAAACTGAACGTGACATTATAATCTTCTCTCCCGATAAGTTTGACAAAAAATAGGAAAACTTACATTTTATACTTCAAGCATTAAATGGGTTGATTATGATGAAAGCACATAAAACCCTAATTTATCGCTCATATGCCGATTTGTGTAAAGCTCGTGCTGAAATTGTAGCGTTCGGGCGAAAAATTTAAAAATTTGGAAAACTTTGCGGAATACCACGTTTATCCAGTGAACTTTATAACAAATACCAAAAAGCAAAGCAGTCATAGAGTGCTAACTTTAGGAGGAATCGTCAGAATTGTAACTGTGATACGCTTCCGAAACTAGTATAAAGACGCTAAATTACACCTAAATGTGTGAGATGAATACGTTACCTTGTCAGTATCTTTCAAAGAGTTTTCCTCGTTGAAACAACTGGTGTCACGTCTTCAGTATCACATAAGGTACGCTCTCCACGGTGATTATGGAAGAAATATACTTTCTATTCAACCGCATAAACGCTCTAAAACCAGTTTACGCATGTTAAATCCCATTGCGGGGATGTATCTCCGTCGCAAGGAGTTGCTATGAATTCCGACCTGATGTCGTCATCCGAACCGACCTTACCAATTAAGTTAAATCTCGATTCAGCTAGCAACCAAGCATCCACTGAAATTTCGACGCTTAACCATACTTCTAAAGAAGAAAATTCGTCGGACAGTATAGATAATGCTTTGTATGACAGCACGAATCGTATTTCTCCAATTCCACCACCTAGCGAACCGATGCAGTACCGAGCAATCGGGCTAGTTCGAGGTCGTTATATTAGCAGTGCCGAACAATTTACTCAAGGTGTACTTGTTACCGCAGATGGCGCCTCTATAAATGCCGTTCTCCTTGGACGGATTATGAGCTTGGTAAAAAATCATCTCGACTTACAACAAGAACACTTGTGGGTTGTTTATCCCCGTACTCGTCAAGAAAATGACCAATTACACCTGCAAGTAGTTGGTGTTTGGGAGCCAGAAAGTCTGACTGCGAAAAATATCGAACAGAAAGAAAAATCTGAAGTATCAGAACAATCAGAACAATCAGAACAACCTACATCTGTAGATTCTGATGAGTCACAAGAGGTTTTTACACCTTCATCTAAAATACTAGATGGTGCCTTTTCTGTGCGTGGTGAGGTTGTTTACCAAGCGCAAGATGGTAGCAATTTAGTTATGAAAATCAAGCAAGCTCCACGCAAGCAAGATGATAAACCTAAATATTTCAAGCTTAAACTCAAGGGCAACCTTGATAGTAGGGCTGTAGGAAAGTTTTGGGATTTAGAAGTCATACGCCAAGGTGATATGCTAGCTATCGAAAGTGGAAAAGCAATTGCCGACTTGCCCAAAAAACGCCGACCACCCTTTAAGGGAGGAGCAGGAGGAGCAAGGCGCCCCTTTAATAGCTTTAATAGCTTTAATAAAGGTGATGGTTCTAAAAAGCCATTCCGCAGACCAGCTAATGGTGAAACTCCACTTCCTATTAAAAAAGGTAGTACTGACAAAGGCGCTGTCCCAAGACCTACACCAAACCCAACCTCAAATTCTGGGCGCCCAACACCCAAACCTGTTAAACGCCCAAAATTAGAAGAATCGTAATAGAGTGCTGAGTAGAAAGTGCTGAGTGCTGAGTAGAAATTAGGAGTTAGCACTCATTACTCAGCACTCAGCACTCATTACTCAGCACTCAGCACTCATTACTCAGCACTCAGCACTCAGCACTCATTACTCAGCACTCAGC
>NZ_JBXXZH010000318.1:0-9497 GCF_059640475.1 Calothrix sp. CBUCES-K 9914 | reverse complement strand
GTGCTGAGTGCTGAGTGCTGAGTGCTGAGTGCTGAGTGCTGAGTGCTGAGTGCTGAGTGCTGATTAATATTCATAATTCCTAACTCCTGACTTCTGACTTCTGACTCATAATTCCTAACTCCTGACTTCTGACTTCTGACTTCTGACTCATAATTCCTAACTCCTAACTCCTAACTCTACTCAGCACTCAGCACTCAGCACTAAACGGGCGCCTCCTTATTTGGTTTAGTAGAGGCAATATCAGGTTGGTACTTGAGCAAGTAGCCACCACGGTCACCTAGTACAAAACCCTGGTCTTGGGAAAAGAAGACAACTTTGAACAAGTTAGCGGGAATTTCTTCGACATCGCGGTCTTTTTCCCAGGTTTTGCCGCCGTCAGCACTGCGTAACAAGTTACCGCTACCACCTGTTACCCAAATTTCATCGGGTGTACGATATGCCATGTCAAGTAATCCCCAACTGGTAGAAAATTCAGGATACTGAGCTTCGAGCCATTCTTCTGGTTTTTCTGGGTCAGAAAACTGAAGTTGACCACCACGTGCGATCATCCACATGTTTCCATCTGAGGTAAAGCCCATGTTTTCGACGCGACGCGAGCTATTACGGTTGTGAGGAACCCATGCGTTTAGTCCCGGCTCCCAAGTTGAGTAAAAGTTACCTTTCGCCGATACTGCTACGTATTTGCCATCTGGCGAACGCTTCATGTTACGCACAAAACCTACAGCTTCTTCGACCTGAGCTTTCCAGTTTTTGCCAGCATCTTCCGTTTGATAGATGGCACCAACAGTAGTAGCCATTTCTGCTTTGTTAGAACCTAATGCCACAACGCTAACTGGGTTTCCAGGTAATTTTTCCGAGAGCGGGATCTGCGACCAAGATTGACCTTCATCGGTTGTATGTAGCAATAATGCAGGTTCTCCAACTACCCAACCTTCGTTGCCAGAGAAACTAACCGAAGTTAAACGATATTTTTCGTTATCAAGTTCAAGTCCAATGGGTTTCCAGGTATTGCCCCCGTCTCTAGTTTCTAAAATTGTGGCATTACTACCAACTATGAAACCGTGCTGTTTGTCTGAAGTGAAAGCAACATCAAGCAGTTTTGCATCCGTAGGTACAGAAATTACTTCCCAAGGATTGTATGCTGTGTTAGGGACGCTGCTACAGCCAGCACAAATCAAAATTACTGCTGCAACAGTCAATATTCGCCGCCAAAATTTTGTAATTAAAAGCATCAGTATTTTTTTCGTTATTTTTGTTAATTTGTCCCTATTGCAAGCCATACAGGCTCATAAAGAGTAAAAAGGCGACTGCTAGAGCGCCAAAAATCAGAAGGTTCTTTTGCGTTGGTGTTAGTTTGTTGACGCCTAAGCCATAACCGAGGTTTTCTTTGAAACCTGATGCGCTACCCGCAGGGCCGATATTGACGAAAGCTGCTTTTTTGGCACCGCAAACAGGACAACGCCAAATTAAAGGTAGTTCTTCAAAAGGTCTTCCCGGAGGGATATCGCGTTTATCGTCTCCCTTTTCTGGTTCGTAAACGTAGCCGCAGGAACGACACTCGTGGCGGTCTAACTCAGTTAATTCAACAGTTTCAGCGGTTTCAACATCAGATGTCTCACCTGCTGGTTCGATTTCGTGTTCGCTCATAATCCCAGATGCCTGGTATTTGACAGGCGAATCTTAAAATATACGTTACAAATTATGACACAAGTGTTAGGTTTTTCTATCACTACCAAAAACGAATCAAATTACCTAGCCATATGTTTTCTAAGATTCAAAAAAGCTGAGACGATATAATGTATGTAAATTAAGGTAACATTCGTCAATTTCCCAAAGCGGTAGAAATATATTGTGTTTGTCCTCAGCGGTTACGAGTACCTATTAGGCTTTCTACTTGTATGTAGCCTAGTTCCAGCCCTAGCTCTCAGCGCGTCCAAGCTTCTGCGACCCAGTGGTCGCAATAACGCCGAACGACGCACTACCTACGAATCCGGTATGGAACCGATTGGTGGCGCCTGGATTCAGTTCAACATCCGCTACTACATGTTTGCGCTGGTTTTCGTCGTCTTCGACGTGGAGACAGTATTTTTGTATCCTTGGGCGGTAGCATTTCACCGTCTAGGGTTGTTAGCGTTTATTGAAGCGCTTATTTTTATCGCGATTCTTGTAGTTGCCCTAGTCTACGCATGGCGTAAAGGAGCTTTGGAATGGTCTTAGATGCTAGTGCGGCAAAAGATATAACGGCTCAACAAACCGAACGTATCTTAAACCCAATTCAGCGTGCGACGGTTACTTCTGACCTGTCGGAAAATGTTATCTTAACAACCGTTGACGATTTGTATAACTGGGCACGACTTTCGAGTTTATGGCCTCTGCTGTTTGGAACAGCTTGCTGCTTCATTGAGTTTGCAGCTCTAATTGGTTCGAGATTTGACTTTGACCGTTTTGGTTTGATTCCTCGTTCTAGCCCACGTCAAGCTGACTTAATTATTACTGCTGGTACCATCACTATGAAGATGGCGCCTCAGTTAGTGCGTTTGTATGAACAAATGCCCGAACCTAAGTATGTAATCGCAATGGGCGCCTGCACAATAACGGGTGGGATGTTTAGCGTTGACTCACCAAGTGCGGTACGTGGAGTTGATAAATTAATTCCTGTAGACGTATACTTACCAGGATGTCCTCCTCGTCCAGAAGCAATTATTGACGCGATTATTAAGCTGCGGAAGAAAATTTCTAACGAATCAATGCAGGAACGTGGTGTTATCAAGCAAACACACCGTTACTACAGCACAACTCACAACATGAAGCCAGTTGCACAAATTCTGACTGGCAAGTACATTCAGTCAGAAGCACGCTATACACCACCTTCTGAATTAACCGAAGGTATGGGTATGGAAGTGCCACCAGCGTTGCTAACATCGCAAAAACAAAAGGAGGCAACCGAACGTGGCTGATGAATCACAACCAGTAGTAGCAGAAGAAAAGGCGTTAGTACAAGCTGGTAAAGTTGCTCAATGGCTTACAGAAAATGGCTTCGCTAACGAGTCACTGCCGCCTGATAGCACCGGAGTCGAGATAATCAAAATCGAAGCAGATTATCTTTTGCCAACTGCTACCGCTTTATACGCATATGGCTTTAACTATCTTCAATGTCAGTGTGGCATTGATATGGGGCCTGGACAGGAGTTAGTCAGCATGTACCACTTGGCAAAAGTAGCTGATAATGTTGACAAACCCGAAGAAGTGCGTATTAAAGTTTTCTTGCCGCGTGAGAATCCAAGATTACCATCTGTATATTGGATTTGGAAAACAGCTGATTGGCAAGAGCGTGAATCTTACGATATGTACGGTATCGTTTACGAAGGACACCCCAATTTAAAGCGTATTTTAATGCCCGAAGATTGGGTTGGTTTCCCCTTACGTAAAGATTACATCTCGCCTGATTTTTACGAGTTGCAAGACGCTTATTAATTAGTGCTGAGTGCTGAGTGCTGAGTGCTGAGTGCTGAGTGCTGAGTGCTGAGTGCTGAGTGCTGAGTGCTGAGTGCTGAGTGCTGAGTGCTGAGTATTTACATTCTTTGTTTGTGTGTTAAAAAGGAAACCTAAAATATTACTATGTAATAAGGGCTACCTCACACACCACGGCAATATGCTGAATATTTGCGCTTAATCGTTATTAATTGAATGTAAATCATGAAAAATTGGGTTTCTAATAATTGGGTGCGTCCCTTAACCGCAATATTTGTTGGTGCAGCGCTAACTCTTGCTTCTTTGGGTGGAAGTTCTACAGAAGCTTTGGCACAATCAAAAGGTTCCAGAATTCGTCAATCGATTCAAAGACTTAAACAGTCTGAACGTCGCTGGATTCAAGTTAACATCTCAGACCAAAGACTAGTTGCTTGGCGAGGTGGAACTCCGGTTTATTCGATGCCTGTTTCTACAGGTAAACGAAAGACACCTACACTGAGTGGTGTGTTTAATATTCAAAGTAAATACCGTATAGCTCGGATGCGCGGTGAAGATTACGACCGTAAAAATGTTCCTAGTGTCATGTACTACGACGGTGGATATGGAATTCACGGCGCCTATTGGCATAATAGTTTTGGTACTCCGGTAAGTCGCGGTTGTGTAAATTTACGACCGGGACAAGCTAGAACTTTATACAGTTGGGCATCCGTTGGTACACCAGTAATTGTACATCGCTAAAGTCGAAAGGCAAAAAGTAGCGATGAGAGGGGACAATAACAAGGGGAACTTTCAACCCCCTCTTCGCTATATCCAAAAGGAACGCTCAAAATGGAAGTTATTCCAGCAATTGATTTACTCGACGCGCATTGTGTACGACTGTATCAGGGAGATTACGCGCAGTCCCAAGTTTTTAATGAAAATCCTGTTGAAGTTGCTACTGAGTGGGTTTTAGCTGGTGCCACCCGTTTACATTTAGTTGATTTAGATGGCGCCAAAGCTGGTAAACTCGTAAATTTTGAAGCCATAAAAGCAATTACACAAGCAGTCTCAATACCCGTTGAAGTTGGTGGAGGGTTACGCGACATCAACAGCGTTAAACAACTTTTCGATATTGGTGTACGCTACTGCATACTAGGTACTGTTGCCGTCGAACAACCCGAATTAGTTCAAACGCTATCACAAGAATATCCCGGTCAAATAATTGTTGGCATTGATGCTCGTGACGGTTTGGTTGCTACGCGCGGTTGGCTTGAAACTTCAGAAATAAAGGCAACTCAACTCGCTGTACAAATGCAAGAATTCGGCGCCTCAGCCATTATCTACACAGATATCCATCGTGATGGTACACTTGCTGGCCCAAACCTTGACGCACTCCGCGAACTAGCTAATACAATTTCGATTCCTGTTATCGCTTCCGGTGGAGTTAGTTCTATCACCGATTTACTCAGTTTACTCGCTCTCGAACCCCTCGGTGTTACAGGCGCCATCGTTGGACGTGCTATTTATACAGGTGACGTTAACCTACGCGAAGCCATCCGCGCGGTAGGCCCTGGACGTATTCAAGATATCCCCCCAAACCTAGATTTTTCATCCTTCGCCTAAAAACACGTAGAGACCGAGTATATTATATATCGGTCTTAATCTCCTATCCCGTAACCGAAAATTTATAACTAAAAAACTTTCAATATTTCCGGATTAGAAATTTACCAAGTTGTATCTCAATTTAGAGACAGTCACGAAGCTTCTGTGTTTCCTGCATAACACGTTGTCTTCCTACACATCTAAAATTGCTAGCAATCTTAATTTCAAATTTCAATATGTAGTTTCAATATCTTTATCAATACTTTTTTAAATCAACAAAATTTAATGGGTTTCCTCTTTAGAGACGCGCTGCGTCTCTTTTTTATTTTTAAAAATTTTTAAAATACTACGATCGCTGACTGACAGCCCACCACACAAATTAATATAGAACAAAAATATTAGTATTTTAAAGTATCAAAATGCATTCATATTTCCGGATTTAGTTATACGCCATATGTAGTAATACCTGTAACCAAACAAATTAATACAAAGGTAAACTAATATGACTTCAAGAAGACCAAAACCTACTACTCCCGGCGGTAGACCATTTAGAACAGATAACGGTTTCGTAGATAATAATACATCTAATGATAACAATAATAAAAACAAAAAAACAAATCCATAAATATTTTTTTACTTAATTTCTAATTGATTTTTACTTACTTACTTAATTTTTACTTGATTTTATACCTTAAAGGAGATTATTATGTCAGATAACGAAAGACAAGACCCACCACCAACTGGTCAACCAATTATTAGCGAGCCAGGTTTTACAGGAAGAAGAAATCTACTTCAAAAAGCTAATAATAACAATAATAGCAAGAATAGCAAAAATAATCAACTCTAGTTAAGAGCATCCAAATTTTGCCAAAATACAATTTGTTATTCTCTTAAATTGTCATTCTGAGTATATCTTTATTGTCATTAGTCACGCAGCGAAGAATCTATTTAACCTTCAAGTTTATTAGATGCTTCACTCCGTGACTAATGACATGGTTCTAGAATACTGTCACTTCTTTGTCATTTATTTAGTTTTAACTTGACCTTTTGCTTGTTCCAAAGCAATTTCTTTCATTGCTTGGTATGAATTGACACTAGAAGAACCTTCAATTGCTTTAACTGCTAAATCTTGAACTTGCTTCAATGCAGATTCAAGCTGTCTGGAAAGATTTTGAATACGCGCTTCTTGATTAGAAATAGTTTGTTCTAATGATTGTAGTCTTTGTTCGTAAAATCGTTTTTGTCCATCTACATCTTTAGCCAACAAATCAGATTTAATTTTGGCTTGGTAATGTGCAATTCCTTTACCTTCTTCGGTTGCTTTTTTAATAGCAGCTTCTTTGTCTTTTGGAAAAGCTTCGACTTTGGCTTTTAATTCTTCAAACTGCAACTCACGTTCAGAAATACTTTTCTCTTTTATACTCCATTGCTTATTAGCTTCTTCCTGCTGCTCTTCTAACTGCCCATATAAAGATTTCTGCTGCTGCTCATACTCGTCATTTGCTAGTTTTCTTTGGAGTTCCAAGTCATATTTGTAACTAGCTTCTTCACGTTGGCGAGTTTTAGCAAGATTATCATTACGTTCTTTGACTGTAAGCTTATGCGCTTCTTGCTCTTTTTGCCAAGTATTCTGCATTTCCTGAATTTGTTGCGACAGAGTTTCCTTAGCTGTTAAAAATTCCTCTTGATAATTTTTAGAATTATTCTCATAAGTTTCAATGAGAGTATCTAGGGTATTGTCGTTAACTTCTAATTTGTGTAACTCTTTAAGTTGCTTGGCTTCTTGAGCAACTAACTGCTTAATTTCTGCCAGTTTTAACGCTCTCGCGGTTAATAATTCAGATAATTCATTTGCAGCACTACCAAACCCCATTTGTATTTTAACTAAGCTTTCAATTGTTGAGTTCATCTTTTGCTGAATGCTTGCTGATGAATTAGTTGGTTTCTCTTTTTCCATTGGTTTTGATGTTGGTTTAGATGTTTCTTTGAGCGTACTATTCTCTGAACTATTTTGCTTGGCTGTCTCCAGTTCTGTTTTCAGAACTGCTTTTTCTTTTGCTAACTCTTCGTAAGCTTGAAGAATTTCGGCTTTAGTATTTTTATCTGTTGGTTTTTTCGTTGACATAGTAACTCTCTTTCTTTGGCTTTCTTGGGTTATTGATTAAACGCGCGCATTGCTAAATCTTGTGCTTGCTTGAGTGTTGCTTGTAGCTGGGTAGAGATACCTTCAATTTGTTCGACTTGTTTTTGTACTATTTCTTCGAGAGATTTAACTTTAAGTTCGTAACTTTGCTTCGTAGCTTCCCACTCTTTCTCTAGTAAGTCAGCTTCAACCTTTGCTTTTTGACTTGTATCTTTTATTGCCTCTTCGCGCGCTTTCTTAATTGCTTCCTCTAACTCAGTTGGGAACGCTGCTGTTTTCTTTTGATATTCTGCCAATAATGCTTGGTTATCTTTTAAAGTTTTTTCACGCTCTGCCCAACTTTTCTCTTTTGTAGCGGTACTTTCTTGCAGTTCGCGTTCTAACATACGCTTTCTTGCTTCGTATGCGTCGGTATTAATTTTACGGGTATTTTCGAGTTTATACTGATATTCTTCAACATCTTGCTGACGTTGCTTTACTTGCAATTGATTATAAACTTGTAGTGCTTCATCAAACTCAGCTTGTTCGCGAAGCCAGTGAGTACGAGTTTGTGCTGTTTCTTTCTCCAAAGCTTCGCGCTTTGCTTGTGTGTCTTGCTCTACAGTCTTTAACTTCTCTTGATGTTCTTGAGTTAAAACATCAACTGCATCTGCAACAACTCTTGTTTTCTGAAGTTCCTGTAGTTGCTGTGTCTCCACCTCTATTGCACGGTTGAGTTCATCAAGCTTAGAATTCTCTAAAGCTAGCTTCTCCGATAAGCTATTTACAATACTGCCAAACTCTATTTGTAAATCAGCCAAGCTTTTAACGATGGTGTCAACAGTATACTTAGAAGCTGCTTCGAGTATCTGTTTATTTTTGGCTTTTTCTGCGACTTCAAGCTTTGTAGCAATTTTTGACTCAAACTGCTTGCGTTCTGATATAATATGCCCGAAAGCTTGCATTAGCTGTTGTTTACTATCTTTATTTACAATGTCCATTTCACTAACTCCATAAACGATACGAACCAACCTCAAGGCTGAAAGCCAATACGGAAGCTTTATCCGTAAATACTTAGGCTAGCCTCAAAATGTTTACTATTGGCAGAGTAAAAATGCTGAAAGTAAGTACTAAATTAAATTCTATAGTTTAATTGTACTAAATTTAGTATACTTGGGTAAATATTCGCTGTCAATCAAAAATGGAGTTATGGAGTGGCGCCTTTGGATAATTAAAGTTTGATGTTAGAAACGGGATTTGGTAGTCTAGATATATAGCAAGTTGAGTTTTGATAACAAGCTCATCAAAACTTCTAATCATTTCTACTGAGGTTAGCTTATAATTACAATGGGTGCCTCCGTGCATTGTAAAGTTTTCATAAGTTATACAAAATAATTCAATAGTACTAGTAAAATAAAATGAATATTTTACTGTTATAGAAAATAAAACCTAGTTTAGTGATATCGATGTATAGCACCAATGAACTGAGCAAATATCCTTCAAGTGCGGAATTTGGACAAACAAGCCGTATTTTAGTAGTTGAAGACGAAGAATTGATACGCGAGATGCTACTGATGGCATTGGAAGGTGAAGGGTATACAGTGGTGACGGCAACGGATGGGCGTTCGGCGATTGATTATTTGAAAGGTGGTGACTCTACAAGCGTAGAGAATAATTTTGATTTAGTGATTTTGGATTTGATGCTGCCGCAAGTTAACGGTTTAGATATTTGTCGTTTGTTGCGTCATCAAGGAAATCCTGTACCAATTTTAATGTTGAGTGCTAAGGGTAGTGAAACTGACCGCGTACTAGGTTTAGAAGTCGGCGCCGATGATTACTTGACCAAACCGTTTAGCGTTCGGGAGTTAGTCGCGCGTTGTCGGGCACTATTAAGGCGCCAGCGATTAAGCGCATTGCCGCAATCACCAGTTTTACAATATAAAGATGTGACTTTGTACCCACAGGAATGTCGAGTTTTAGTTCGGGGACAGCAAGTCAACTTATCACCAAAAGAATTTCGTCTGTTGGAAGTATTTATGAGCTACGCGCGACGAGTTTGGTCGCGCGAACAATTATTAGACCAAGTATGGGGTCCAGACTTTGTTGGTGACAGCAAAACTGTTGACGTACATATTCGCTGGTTACGCGAGAAGTTAGAACAAGACCCCAGTCATCCCGAATATATTGTTACAGTACGCGGTTTTGGATATCGGTTTGGTTGAGTGCTGAGTATTGAGTGCTGAGTGCTGAGTGCTGAGTATTGAGTGCTGAGTATTGAGTGCTGAGTGCTGAGTGCTGAGTATTGAGTGCTGAGTATTGAGTG
>NZ_JBXXZH010000317.1:0-9545 GCF_059640475.1 Calothrix sp. CBUCES-K 9914 | reverse complement strand
AGATAATTTACTTAGAAAAGTAAATGCAGAATTTCAGTGTAAAGCAATTAAGGATTTAAAGCAGTATTATTGGTACTGGGATAAAATTCAAGAACTGAATTTATATATACCTGATGCATATATAATGATGCAACGTTTAGCTCAACCTCCTTTTAGTCAAGAAAGTCATGCTGTTAAAGTCATTATACGTTTTATTGCTTATTTAGATAACAAAGCGCGCGAGTTATTCCTTAATATATCCGATACAAGTTTATTACGTCTTGAACAAGCTTGCCGTTTAGATAATAATACCTGGTTAATCGCAGAAGGAATTGAATCAATTACTAAATATCTTAGCAATTTTAGTCTTCAATGCTTTATTAATTATCCGAATAAACTATTGAAAGTCGCAAAGTTATTAGGTAGTTTAAGTACTCCTATGAGTGAAAACATCGTGAAAACTTTCAGCCAGCATGTTATTATCACTCAAGATATTACTACATTATCTTTACAGGATGCATATGATTTTATTAATAGTCAATGCAATACACAATTTAGTAATCCTATCCCTCGCAAAATACGAGACTACCTACAAGGAAAATATTCTTTAAGCGAACAGCAAATAAATCGTGGTTTAAAAGTCATATATAAACAAATACAACTTACCCAGCTTGATATATTAGAACATTTAACTCTCAATACCTTAAAACGGGAGTTTGACGTTAATCCAAAACAAGAAAATATCAAACATGCGCTTTCAATGCTTGGGACTATTCAACGAAACAACCGTTGTTTTAGAAAATTTTTAAAAGCTTATTGGAACAACCAGTCAAATTATATCATAAATCATCACCTCACACAAACTTGGTTAAAACAGCATAGCAACATTAATATTAATCTATGGACAAAGGGAATTGAATATACAGAAATAGTTGGCCATAGTAAGGGTTTAGGGGGCGCCGTTTACATTAAACTAGAAAACGAACCACTAGAAGTGTTAAAGTTAGGTACTTATGTCGGCACTTGTTTAGGACTTGGGGGAATATGCTCAGACTCAGCAGTTGCTACACTCCTAGATATAAATAAACAAGTTCTTTATGCTCGAAATAAGGAAGGAACAATTATCGCGCGTCAAGTAGTCGCAATTTCAGAACAAGAAGAACTAGTTTGTTTTTACGTATATCCTGATAAAGTCAGCACCAGCATCAAGAAAATATTTTACGAATATGACGTTAGATTTGCTGATGCCCTTGGTCTCAAACTATATCAAAATTTTACAGATAATAGTTATGATGTGGAAAATATTATTTCTGAATCATGGTGGGATGATGACGCTTGGGATTTTACATTTGAACCTAGCTAGCAATAAATGTATAAATAATTGCTAACCCTTGAGGCTCATTACTATACTTACCACTCTTGGAAGGTTGATAAGTTTCATTATACAAACACAAACTTTTAGGATGCTTAGTAGTAAATTGCATCATCTTACGATGAGACTCACTTTTAAAAAACTCTCTCAAACTTTCAAATGAACTCCAGTAGCTGACCATGACAAATTTCCAGCTTCTTGTACCGTCAAAACATCATGTTCCATTGCCTGTAACAGTTCGCTAACTATTCTCGGTAACTGTTCGTCTACGTACAAACGTGCCATTAGTTAAGCTTTGGATACTAACTGCTTTTCAGTTGATGGCAGCGCAAGAATCTGACTTTCTAATTCTTTAAGAGTCATATATAAAATATTTATCGGGCTTGATTTGATTGTAGCGACTATTGCATCAATCTATCGTTTTATGGCAATCAAAATCGGTAGGGTGCGTGAAAGCTATTACAACTCATCAATAAGCACGCAAAATTAAACTGCTTTCACGCACCATTATTGGTGATTATTAGCTGCAAGTTCGTAATCCGCTTTCCTTTCCCGTAGGGATTAATATCATGTCCGGTAGCGTAACCGTAATAAAAACATTGTAGAGACGCTCCGGTTCTAAGCGTCTCTACATTATGGGTAATCAACCGGACATGATATCATCTGCATTACTAGAAATCACGGCACGGTTCTTCCGTACATAGCGTGCTAAATTTTAATTAAAATCGATAATTTTCCTTTATTATCAAGGCTTACAGGCACTTGTAGTTGAAATTCCAGTAATTTTATCGTTATAAAGAGAATAATAGCTATAACATAAACAGAACAAGGGTTTCAAGCTAATTTATCAACAGATTTAGCACACTAAGTATGGAAGAGCCGAAAAAGTTTCAACGTAATCATAAGGCTTGTAGCGTCACGCACCGACTCCTGATTGTAACAATATCATAAGTGGTGCTTTCATGTTCTGGCAGCAAAATTTATTTTATCATTATTAAATATTGTAACTTTAAGTAAAAATGACTATAGGTATTTGGATATTAGGTGACCAACTTTATTACGGACAAGCAGCACTTGCTTCTGTTGGTAGTCAAAAGGCGCCTATAATTTTGATTGAGTCGCTACAACACGTCAAAGCGCGCGAGTACCATAAACAGAAGCTTGTGCTGGTATGGTCAGCAATGCGACATTTTGCAGAAGAACTACGTCAACAGGGGTATGATGTCACCTATAAAATAGGAGATGATTTCGCTGAACCCCTTACTGAATGGGTCAAAGAAAATAAAATTACCGAAGTGCGGGTAATGGCGCCTGCCGATAAACCCTTTCTTGATATCATTAAAAATATACAGTGTCCTATTACATTAATACCCAATAATCATTATTTGTGGACACACGAACAATTCGCACAATGGGCAAAGGGTCGAAAAAACTTACTAATGGAGTATTTTTATAGAGAAGGGCGCCAGCGTTTTGATATATTAATGGATGGTGATAAACCTGCTGGGGGAACTTGGAACTACGATAAAGACAACCGTCAACCTCCAAAAGGAAAATTAAATACTCCACCAGCTAAGTGGTTTGAACCAGATGAAATAACCCAGGAAGTAATAAATTTTGTTAACTCTCTAACAATTCCTACATATGGAGAATTAAAAGATTTTCATTGGGGAGTGACGCGCGCGCAAGCATTAGAAGTATTAGACTGGTTTGTAAATGTCCGTCTAGCTAACTTTGGTCCCTATCAAGATGCAATGGTGGTGGGGGAAGAAACGATGTGGCACGCAATGATATCTCCATATATTAATATAGGGTTGCTGCATCCATTAGAAGTAGTGCAAGCTGCTGAGAAAGCTTATCAAGAAAATAAATTACCATTAAACAGTGTAGAAGGATTTATTCGTCAAGTTATGGGATGGCGCGAATATATGTATGGATTATATCATTATGTAGGTGCCGATTATCCAGAGAAGAATTACTTTAACCATACAGAAGCACTACCCGAATTTTTCTGGACGGGTGACACTAAAATGAACTGCTTACATCAGGTTATATCTCAATTGCTGCGTATTGGATATGTGCATCACATCCAGCGTTTAATGATATTGAGTAATTTTTCTTTAATAGCAGGGTTTTCACCGCAGCAGGTAGAAAGTTGGTTTCATACAGCATTTATTGATGCGTATGATTGGGTAATGCAAACTAATGTTATTGGTATGGGACTGTTTGCTGATGGTGGAATTGTTGGTTCAAAGCCATATGCATCATCAGCTAATTATGTCAATAAAATGAGTAATTATTGTAAAGGGTGTGCATATGACCCGAAAGCTCGTACTGGAGAAAAAGCTTGTCCGTTTAACTATTTTTACTGGGATTTTCTTGACCGTAACCGCGATAAACTTACTAACCAGGGACGAATGAGTTTTATTCTGAAAAATTTAGATGGAATGTCATCTGAGGAATTAAAAGCTATTCGCAAATTAGCGCGCGATTGGCACGAAAAAACCAAAAAATACCAATATATTGTAGCATAGGCATTTTACATATCCAGCTTTAAAAGTCATTATTTATACCACAGAAACTGTAGAGACGCGATTAATCGCGTCTCTACAAGGTTTTGGACATCATATATGTATGTACTTCATTTACCCGAAACTTGCCTGTATAGACTCAGAAGGCTCAGAGTCATCATCCATCTCTGAATCCACAAACTCTACTATTACTTTAACACGGCTGTGCTTTGTAACTGCTAATGGTTCATCTAAATACAGCAAACCATTTTCGTCAACGCTTCCCATGACTTCTTGGTTTCTCATATAGGGCAGGTAGGGATACTAAGGGATTGTAATAATTATATACTATATGACTGAATAATTTTTTGTTTGGCTCAATTTTAGGCGCCTAACTTGACTCCAAATTCACACATAGTCGCATCCACTTGTCCATAGCATATAATTTTAAAATTTGAAACCAAGTAAGTTCCAGTAGTTAAGAAATAATAGAAACATCAGAGCGGCGCCTGTAATTAATGTATAATAATATCTTTGTAAAGATGTTCCTTGTTTGCTTCTCCAAATTAAACAAATATAAAAAATTAAGATAACTGTCATACCGCTTGATATAATGGGTAAGCATAACAAACTAATATAAACCGGGTTAATTCCGTAAATTAGTTTTAAACAACTAGATTCTTTGCAAGACATCAATATTTTACCTACTACTAGAAATATCAAGTTTGTATAACTTATTAAATATGTTAACATTCTTGCTCGTTTCAAAGTAACTGTAAGCCTGCTTTCTCTTCTCACTTCAGGTACAAAACGAAACAATTTGTATTTATTAAATTTTTTATGAATAGAAAGTAAAAACAATTTTAAGTAGTTTTGTACACAAATAAAAATAAATATTGATAGGAAAAATATGTAAAGAAAAATATGAAATGAAAAATCTTCATACCAATTCATTTTGTGAAGCGAGAATATTCCATCAAACAAATAAATTATATGGTTTTGTTTATTTTCTCTAAAACTAATATATTTGTCTCCTTCTAAAGACACAAACAACATTGGTTCAATTTGAATATACTGACGCGAGTCATAAACAAGTATTTTATCATCTTTGATATCAACGGTAAAATAATATGGTTCAAATAACTTTTCTATAGTTGTTTTTGATGTAATTGTATCTAAATAATTACCGCCTAAAAAACTTAATGATTTTAATGATTTAGCATTAGCTATATTTGGTTTACTTTGAATTGGGTAATAACGGTTAAGGAAATCTCTGGTAAATTGAGTGTCGAGCGTTGATGTTGAATTACAAACAATAAACACTCCTAAATTATCCTGCGGAATTAAAACTAACTGACTGACAAACCCTTCAATTAAACCACCATGTCGAATGATTCTTAAATTGTTGCGAAATTGTTCTTGGAATGCATACGCTATCCCAGGAATACGTGCGTCATTTGTAAAATGCTGACGTTGCATTTCTTCTAATGTCTCAGCTTTTAATATCTGAGTTTTCCCCAGGCGCCCTCTTTGAACAGGTACATTCAACTGAGCTATCATAAAATTGGCAATGTCAGTTGCCGTTGTACTCAAAGCTATCGCTGGAACTTGATGTTCGTATGTGTAAGGCTGTGGTATAAATTTGTTATCATCATATTCATAACCCACCGCTAAGTCTGACCTTAAAGAAAATGGCGGTGGCTGCACAAAACTACTGTGCTGCATTCCTAATGGCTGTAAAATATTTTTATCAATATATTCGGCAAACGGTACTCCTGAAACTCTCTCAACAATATAACCCGCTAAAGCCATTCCATAATTAGAATAAGTTGTGATTGTACCTGGAGGCAAAATTTGCTGTGGTTTACGTTTTGCTAAATGCTTTCCAAGTGGTTGTAACTCTTCTTGAGTCCGGGCTGACATCCCAATATCATTGACATCTAACCCCGATGTATGAGTTAATAAACTAGCAACAGAAATCGGTTGCGAGTATTTATTGTCAAGTTGAAAGTCTTTAATATAATAATTAACTGGCTTATTCAAATCTATCTTATCCTGTTCGACAAGCTGCATCACAGCAATTGTTGTAAATAATTTAGAAATTGATGCGACTCTAAATAACGTTCGACTTGAAACAACAGGTTTCTTGCTTTCTATATTCGCATAACCATATCCCTTTTGAAAATATATCTCTCCGTCTTTAACCACCACAACTGCCAAACCTGGAACTTGCTCAGAATTCATTTTTTCAGCAACGTATTCGTCTATAAATTCTCTCATACCCTGTAAATCATTTAAATACTGCTTTTTTATATTGACTACAGGTGGTTGCTGCTGTTGCGGATGTATTACCCGCGCGGAAGTAGGATGTGGAAATAAATACAATGCTATTATTATAATAGATACAACTAGTAAATGTTTCATGTACAAACGGGAGTATATAAGCGAAAATCCCAGCTAAGGAGTTGGAATTACACATTCTACTCGATTTTGTAACATTTCAGCCATTTATACGCCAATTTTTCTAGAGAAAGCTTTTTATTCTCACTTTACTATACTTTTGTCCCAATATAAGCAATTTTATGGCGCCTGTTGGTGTTTGACCCCTTTGTAATCCAATTCTGACTCAGTAATAAGAGTAATGGTGCGTGACAGCAGTTTGTTCTTTCTTACAGTTTTTGTTCTTGGATGCTGTCACGCACCCTACGACATAAATTTTTTTTACCTTAAGGTAGATGTCAAGTTATTATATCCGAGGTTATTCTGGCTTCACTGTTTTAATGTTGATATTATTCGCACAAAGTACCAAAGTCTGATAGGCTGAAATTACATTTAAATGTATTCAAAGCACTTGCAATTAATCATTAATTGAGATTAAGAGTGTAAATTATTACTTTGATATTATCATGACACAATTACCACCAGGGCGTGAGTCTGAACCTTCTAATCGTCGATTGTGGCTTTTATTGCTGAGACGTGGTAGTCTTGCATTGGTTGTGGTTTTACTTGCTTCACTCGCAGGTGGCGCCTGGTGGTTAAGAAGTTTTATCGCAAAGGATTTAGTTCCATTAATTCAAACGAATCTTCAAGAGTTATTAGGACGACCCATAAAAATTGGCAAAGTTGAGCGTGTCACTTTAAATAGTATCAGATTTAATTCCCTCGATATTCCAGCAACTGCGAATGACCCAGATAAAGTCAAAGCAAAAGCAATAGATGTTAACTTCTCTCCTTTACAAGTCCTTTTAACTCGCACTTTAAATTTGAATGTAACTCTCATTGAACCAAATGCTTATTTAGAACAGGATGTAAACGGTCAATGGGTTTCTACACAATTAAAGACTGGAAAAGAAGAAAAAGGTTTCATTAAAACGAACTTGGAGAGTCTGAGCGTCAAAAATGCTAGTTTAGTATTAGTTCCAACTCCAAAACCTGGTACAGTCAAAACTTCTGTTGGTTTTAATCAAGCTGATGGAGTACTCAAAATTTCACAGGAGCAAAAGTCTACTAACCTAAATTACAACGTTGGCGCCACTCAAAGCAATAACCAAGGTAAAGTTGATCTCGATGGCAGTACTGTATTAAATTCTGGACAAGTTGGTGTAACTAGCTTAAACGTTCAAGCGCGCGATTTACTCGTTACTGATATAAGTAAGTTAGTACAAACACCTGTAACTGTCCAAGCTGGTAGCGTCAATGCCAACCTAACTGTTGATATTAAACCACAGGCGCCAATATCTTTAACGGGGACGGCTGATTTATATCGAATTGCTGCTAAAGTTGATAATATTCCCCAAACCGTTACCAATACACAAGGAAGACTACAGTTCCAAGGTCAGGAAATTGCGATAAATAACCTCACTACCAACTTAGGCAAGATTCCACTCCAAATTCAAGGCGCCTTAAATACCCAAACAGGTTATAATCTCAATGCAGTTGTCCAACCTGTAGATTTTCAAAGTATCCTCAGCACTGTTAACACCAAATTACCAGTTACAGCAATTGGACAAGTACAAGCAAACATCAAAATTCAAGGAAGCATCAAGCAACCAACTGCAACAGGAACTATCAACACCGTCAAGCTTAGTACCATCGACCGTTTACAGTTAAATAAAGTCAGTAGTAATTTTCGTGTAGATACCGGTGGCAACACACCCGTCCTCACCGTTTCCGACTTAGTTGTTCAACCAACTTTGGGAGGACAAGTTGTAGGAAGTGGAAAAATACAGCTTGCACAAAAAGGTAACGTCAACCTGAATATACAAGCTTTAGATATTCCCGGCAATTATGTTGCCAGCAGCTACAATGTTGGACTCCCACTCAATATCGGTAATGTTGCAGCTTCCTTGAATATTTCTGGACAACTGGGTCAAGCACTTCAACTTGGTGTCCAAAACTTTAACGTTAAACCCCAAATAGGGGGGGTTGTCACAGGTAGTGGAAATATTCAGCTTGCACAACAAGGTAACGTCAACCTGAATATACAAGCTTTGGGAATTCCAGGCAATGCTGTTGCCAACGCTTATAAAATTGCACTTCCTTTAAATATAGGTAACGTTGCTGCAAATGCTAACGTAAATGGTCGGTTAGGTACTTCTTCATTACAACTCGCTTTACAAAACTTAAAAGTGGCGCCACAAATAGGAGGAACCGTTACAGGTAGTGGTAATATCCAGCTTGCACAACAAGGTAATGTCAACCTGAATATACAAGCTTTGGGAATTCCAGGCAATGCTGTTGCAAACGCTTATAAAATTGCACTTCCTTTAAATATAGGTAATATTGCTGCAAACGCGAATGTTTCTGGACGGTTGGGTACTTCTTCATTACAACTTGCTTTACAAAACTTAAAAGTGGCGCCACAAATAGGAGGAGTTGTTACAGGTAGAGGAAATATCCAGCTTGCACAACAAGGTCGAGTCAACTTAAATATTCAAGCTTTACAAATACCAGGTGATGCGGTAGCGCGTGCGTATAAGGTAAATAGTCCGATTACAATTGGTAGTGTCAACGCAAACGCGAATATTTCAGGTTTGTTAAGTAACCCAAGGACAATAGCACAGTTTACGGCGCCAGGTGCAACTTATCCAAGTTCGGGAGTAATTAGAATAGCGGGTAGCAATACGAATAATCTAGAGTTACAAAATGTGAACCTGAAAGTTGCTGGTGGAACTGTGACAGCGCGCGGTAAAGTCGAAAATAAACGCTTTAATGCTTTTGTCAATGCAAGTAGTTTACAGTTGGATAGTTTGAGAAATCTACAACTACCCCCACAACTTCGACGAGGTAGTTTTAGTACAGCTTTGAATTTATCAGGTAATACTGATGCATTACAGTTAGAGAATATAAGAGTGATAGGGATAGGGATCGTAAATAATATAGCAGGAGGCGCCGTCAATTTAAGCAACATTAGTTTGAATAGGGGTGTTTGGCAAGTTAACGGTGGAACATCAGGAGTTGCATTGAATGAGTTTGCGTCAACTTTACGTGGTAGGTTGAATAGTAACTTTAATATAGCGGGGACAACAAAATCGTTTGCGCTGGCAAATATTCGTGCAGGTGGACAGTTTAATATAAGTCAAGCACCATTTATCGAACAACCTTTAACAGCGCAGCTTCAATGGAACGGTCAACAGGTTATACTGGAACGCGCGACGACTCCAGGGTTGAGTGCAAATGGAGTG
>NZ_JBXXZH010000316.1:0-9579 GCF_059640475.1 Calothrix sp. CBUCES-K 9914 | reverse complement strand
TAATACCATTTTTATATGAGGATGCACATTATTATTCTTAGCCCCCCTTCCACGCGGGGGGCTGGGGGGATTTAGTTATTTGCAGCTTCATATTAAATCGGTATTAGCCACTTGAACTATTAATTGTTCCATATTTACCCGGTTGTAAAACAACATTACCCAAATTATAAAGCTATATTATGTTTTGCTTACGGTAAGTTACGAAAATTACTCTTTTCCTCATTTAGGTATTATTTTTCCCAAGAAGGCTGGTAATTAAATAACCATCTAAACTGCAAGTCAGCTAGCCAGGTAGGAGTTAGCTTGTAAATCCAGTTACGAAGCAAACATCCGATTGTAGAGTCGGTTTGTCCAAGCTGACCAACTTGTCGGGAGGTTGTAAACACACGAGTTACTCGTTGACTGCGGTTGCTCTCAAATTGACGCAATAGTATTTGAACTTGCTCACGGCTAGCTTCATCAATAAATAACTTGGTAAGTTCAAAGGCATCTTCTATTGCCATACAACCTCCTTGACCAAGACTTGGTTGGACTGGGTGCGCTGCATCTCCTATTAGAGTTACCCGACTTCTTCCCCAGGAATTACCTAAAGGTTGGCGATCGAAAATGTCATCTCGATAGATACTTTCGTTTTCTAAGAACTTGATAATTGTGGGTACAGGTTCTGCATAGTCTGAAAAAATTGACTGTAAGGCATTTAAAGAACCTCCAACTGAGTCATCATTTCCACCCTGTTGACTGTTGTTAAAAGCATAAAAGGAGAATTGACCTCCACCAACATCAAAATACCCAAAGCGATTACCTCGACCCCAAAATTCCATCCAACTATATTGTTTATCTAATGGCAAACTTGAGCCATTGAAAAAACCTCTCCAGCAACACGTACCACTATAAATTGGCTCCTCTAATCGTTCTTGACCATTAAGGCAAGCACGTACTTGTGAGTAAAGACCATCGGCGCCTACTAATATGTCCCCAGTTGTTGTGCTGCCATCCTTAAAGTAAACTCGCACACCATCGTCTGTTTCCTCAAATTTCTCAAAAGCAACACCTGTCCGTACTATTCCGTCATCTAATGCTTCATAAAGAATCTGTTGTAATTTCGGTCTTGAAAGACATATGCCCAAGTCTTCTACCCCAGCAAATTGAGGAGAGTTAACATAAAGTGGAGTTCCATTTTTGCTAAAAAAACCACCACTCAATATTTTGCCTCCCTCTTCGTAAAAACGTTGATAAATCTTTCCCGAACGCAGGAGTTTATAAACTCGCATAGCATTTTGTTGAATAAATATACCCCCTGGTCCAGAAAGCATTGCATCCAGTTGACGTTTTTCGTATAGCTCAACTTCAATACCTGCATCCAGACAAGCACAGGCTAAAGTCAAGCCACCAATTCCGCCCCCAATCACAATTACCTTCGATACCAAGGGTTTAACTGCTTTCTTGAATGTTTGCATAGCTTGCTCCAAATAAGGTTGGTATATTCAAAGGTGTCGGTGGTGTTTTAAGCTGAAAATACTGTCTTTGATTATTACATACGTCTATGTTTGAAATTGATTATCAACGGAAATTTAATAACTGCTGTACTGGCTGTCAGAGGCACCGCTCATAATGTAATACTGCTTAGTTAAAAATAAAAATCCCCCCAACCCCCCTTGATAAGGGGGGCTAAAATTCTTACAAAGTCCCCCTTATTAAGGGGGATTTAGGGGGATCAATTCTTTTAACTGGGTAGTACTAGAAGAGATGGAGTGTAACACCACCATGTGAAGGGGCGAACACCGAACCAGTTAGTTGCACACTTATATTTACAATGACGGTAGTAGAAAAAAATCTTAGATTTCCTTATATCTCGGCGCCAAGCCTAAAAGTTCGTCTCCCCCACATTATAAGCTTATGCAACCAACTAACCCTAACCAATTTACTGAAAAAGCATGGGAAGCTATAGCCCACACTCCTGATATAGCGAAGCAAAACCAGCAGCAGCAAATCGAAAGCGAACACCTAATGAAAGCGCTTTTAGAGCAAGATGGACTTGCTAGCAGTATATTTACAAAACTCGGTGTTGATGCTTCAAAGCTGCGTGATAAAACCGAGCAATTTGTGCAGCGTCAACCAAAAGTATCAGGTAGTAGTAGTTCTGTATACTTGGGGCGAAGCTTAGATACGCTTCTTGACCGTGCTGATGGTTTTCGCAAAGAACTTCAGGACGAATTTATTTCTATTGAACATTTATTACTTGCTTATGCCAAGGATGACCGCTTTGGCAAAGGTTTATTTAAAGAATTCGGCTTGGATGAAGCCAAACTAAAGAATACTATTAAACAAGTTCGAGGAAGCCAAAAAGTGACCGACCAAAACCCAGAAGGTAAATATCAATCGCTGGAAAAATATGGGCGTGACCTTACCGAAGCTGCGCGTGATGGTAAGCTTGACCCAGTGATTGGACGCGATGATGAGATTCGCCGCACTATACAAATTCTCTCACGTCGTACTAAGAATAATCCTGTACTGATTGGTGAACCTGGTGTAGGTAAAACTGCTATTGCCGAAGGGCTTGCACAGCGTATTATTGCTGGAGATGTTCCCCAGTCGCTCAAAGACCGCCAGTTAATATCTCTAGATATGGGCGCCTTAATTGCGGGTGCTAAGTATCGAGGTGAGTTTGAAGAACGTCTCAAAGCTGTATTAAAGGAAGTTACTGACTCCAAGGGTAATATAGTTCTATTTATTGATGAAATTCATACCGTTGTTGGTGCAGGCGCCACTCAAGGTGCGATGGATGCGGGCAACTTGCTCAAACCAATGTTAGCGCGCGGTGAGTTACGTTGTATCGGCGCCACTACTTTAGATGAATATCGTAAATATATAGAGAAGGATGCCGCATTAGAACGTCGCTTCCAACAAGTTTACGTAGACCAACCTAGTGTTCAAGATACTATCTCTATTTTACGGGGATTGAAGGAACGCTATGAAGTTCACCACGGGGTACGTATTTCTGATAGCTCACTGGTAGCAGCAGCCACATTATCTAATAGATATATCTCCGACCGCTTTCTACCTGATAAAGCAATCGACTTGGTAGACGAAGCTGCCGCACGGTTGAAAATGGAGATAACTTCTAAACCTGAAGAACTCGACGAAATCGACCGGAAGATTCTACAGTTAGAGATGGAAAAACTCTCATTGCAAAAAGAAAGCGATTTAGCTTCGCGCGAACGTCTCGAACGTTTGGATAAAGAACTCGCTGATTTAAAAGAGGAACAAAGTACTCTCAACGCACAATGGCAGTCGGAAAAAGATGTTATCACCAAAATCCAGTCGGTAAAAGAAGAAATCGACAGGGTAAATTTAGAAGTTCAGCAAGCAGAGCGTAACTACGACCTTAACCGCGCGGCTGAATTAAAATATGGTAAGTTAACCGACTTGCACCGTCGTTTAGAAGAAACTGAATCTCAACTCGCGCAAGCACAACGTAGCGGGAAGTCATTGTTACGTGAGGAAGTTACCGAAGCGGATATTGCCGAAGTAATTTCTAAGTGGACAGGTATACCCATCAGCAAGCTAGTTGAATCTGAGAAAGAAAAGCTATTACATCTTGAAGATGAGTTGCATAACCGTGTTATTGGACAAAACGAAGCTGTCACCGCAGTAGCTGATGCAATACAACGTTCACGTGCGGGACTTTCTGACCCCAACCGTCCTATTGCTAGCTTTATTTTCCTTGGACCTACTGGTGTAGGTAAAACTGAGTTGGCAAAAGCCTTAGCAGCGTACATGTTCGACACCGAAGAAGCGCTAGTACGGATTGATATGTCCGAATATATGGAGAAACACGCAGTTTCCCGATTAATTGGTGCCCCTCCGGGATATATTGGTTACGATGAAGGTGGACAATTAAGCGAAGCAATTCGGCGCCGTCCATATGCGGTAGTATTATTCGACGAAATCGAAAAAGCACACCCAGACGTATTTAATATCTTCTTGCAAATACTCGACGATGGTCGTGTTACCGATGCTCAAGGTCATACGGTAGATTTCAAAAATGCCATCATTATAATGACCAGTAACATTGGTTCGCAGTATATCCTCGATGTTGCAGGAGATGATAACCGTTACGACGAAATGCGTCATCGCGTAATGGAAGCAATGCGTAGCTCATTCCGTCCAGAGTTTTTAAACCGTGTTGACGAACAAATTATCTTCCACGCACTGCACAAAAGCGAACTTCGTAAAATTGTACAATTGCAAGTCGAACGTTTACGCCACCGCTTGGCAGACCGCAAAATGTCGCTCAAGCTCTCCGACTCAGCACTTGACTTTTTGGCAGAAGTAGGATACGACCCTGTGTTTGGCGCCCGTCCATTAAAGCGCGCGATACAACGCGAGCTAGAAACACAAATCGCAAAAGCTATTTTACGTGGAGATTTCAACGACGGTGATACAATCTTCGTCGATATCGAGAACGAGCGTCTAGCATTCAAACGCTTACCTGCTGAGTTATTAACAACCTAATACCCTGCCAAAAATTGAATTAATTTCTTGTGGAATAGGCATTTTGCCCGTTCCAGTACCCAAATTTTAGATATTATTTGAATGTAGAGACGTGACATGTCACGTCTCTATAATTATATATAACCACGGTGCCTCCAAACAGTTACATTTTATAAGGATAATGATTTGTATCATTAATTGTGAGGTGTGGTGTGTAGAAAAACGAACCGCAAAGAACGCAAAGGGCGCAAAGGAAGAATTAATAGTTATCTACTTCACTAATGTTAAATTTTAATACATTAGCAATAAATAACTAATATAATTATGACTCAAATAAAACAAGCTAAGGATATTGACCTACGCTACTTAATTAATAACTACGGTATCCAATTAGTATTAGACGACCAATTTTTCCGCGAATGGCAAGATAATTTACCAGAAATTACAGATTTAGAGAAACAACTTTTAGATAAAGTCAAGGCAGGTTATTTCAATCTTTTAAATTATCCTCCTTTACTAGAAAGTTTTGTCAGAATAGCTATTGTTGACCCAATACTTTTTATTGGGGATTTTTGTTTAGCACCTTTTTATATCAAAGCTGAAGAACAAATAGACATTACGAATGAAGACGAAGGGGTAATCATCAAGGGTAAAATAGATACTTTAGTACTGAAAGACCAACTATGGGCTATGATTATCGAGTCTAAACAAGCAAAGTATTCTATTGAAAGAGGACTCGCGCAACTTTTAGCTTACATGCTAGGTAATCCCTACCCAGATAAACCGAGCTTCGGTATGATTACGACAGGTGGAAGTTTCATTTTTATCAAATTAGTGAAGGGTGAAGTTCTTCAATATGGAACCTCTAAAATATTTGAAGTGCGTAACCCAGGAAATGAATTATATGATGTACTTCGTATTTTGAAGCATCTGACCCATATCGCAACTGATAAAGGCGCCAATGGTCTCGAAGCCAATCCATAATAATTATATACTGTTGTAAAACAAGCCAAGTATGAAACAAACAAAACAGCTAACCGCAATTATTGAACGTGAAGACGATTGGTATGTAGCACTATGTCCTGAGCTAGATATAGCTAGTCAGGGTAAAACTATAGAAGAAGCACTCCTATAATCTAGTAGAAGCAGTTGAGTTGTTTTTTGAGGCTGCACCGAATTCAGAAATAGAGCAAAGATTACATACAGAGGTTTTTGTTACACGTCTTGAGGTGAGCATTGGGTAAACTACGTATAGTAAGTTAAATTGGAGGTTTCGGCGTTAGTCAGATATTTATAAGTTATGCAAAGTCTTGTAAAACATGATAAATGTTAAGATTGTGTTGTAAATAAGATTAAAAGAATCACTATGGCTATCTTGACATTAGGTTGGGTTTCACTCCTAGTTGTTTTTACTTGGTCTATTGCAATGGTAGTCTGGGGTCGCAACGGATTGTAGGAGGACTGTGGAAAGTCAATTTCTCAACGTTCTGGCAATAACAGGCGTAGTACTGCTTTTAGCAGTTACAGGTGGTGTTGGCTATTTAACTTTAGCTGACTGGCGTGATCGTCGTCGCTTTGAACAAGAAAACCGCGAAGTACGACGCTCTAATGCCCCTAAGCGAAAAAAATAACAGCGCGCGTATCAACCAATATTGCTAAGGGCACGATAATATCGTGCCCTTAGTATTTTCAATCAATATGTTTACAGTAACCTTAATACATATATAGCTTTCGTCAGAACATTTTTTTATGTACGGTAAATAACTTTTTATCAAACGAGAATCATTCTTATAAATGTGAACCGTGGTTCACATCTTTCTTGGCGCCAAATTTGGGATTATCAAAATAATGTAATATATTACACTTGAATGGACAGTGGGTGCGTTACTGCACTTTAATTTGCGTTAAAAGTGTAGATTTTTCAGGCAGTAACGCACCCTACTATAATAAATTTAACAATATTGTTTAAATATCTAATTAAGAATGCGAAAGCTACTTTATTTGAAGTTAGATGGTGATTTAATCAGCGGAGTACGGGTTACGTTGACGATTAATGAAGATAATCAAACTAATTATGCAGAAATTACCGGAAATTTGCCTGTTAATTCGACTTTATCAACGGTTTTTCAGAAGTGGAAGTCAGACAATTCAAGCACACACTAGCGCAGTTCGCAGCGTCAGCTTGAGCAAAAATGGCGCCTACATGGCAACTGGCAGTGAGGATGGAACAGCGAAACTTTGGACGACTTCGGGGCGCCTAATAAAAGTCATGGACTAAAATTGGCCTAAATACCTGAGTTGATTCGACGTGGTTTGAGCTAATATGATACAAATATCGATTCCGGCTCTGGGAGCTAGAAGCTGCCCGTGGAGCCGGAAAGGTAGATAAGTTGAGAGAGGCGCCACCCGGATTTGAACCGGGGGATGGAGGTTTTGCAGACCTCTGCCTTACCACTTGGCTATAGCGCCGTATCTACAAATCATATCATACCACGCGCACGTTTATTATTTCAATAATTTTTTATATTTTGGCTTGCGTTGATCCAGGGATAGGCACTTTAATCAGAAGCAAACTCTTGTACTGCTGCAAATGGAGAAGGTAAGGTTATTTAACTGTGGCACGGAACCGAATGTAACCATAAGAATTTGGATTTACACTTAAATCTCCAATTTGAAAATATACGGCGCCTCCACCATTGTTAGTACCATTACAAGCAGGAGGGATAGTACTGGTATTGTTATAGTAACCGCTACCAGGTCCAGTACCGGAACCGTCTGCAACAGAGTTTTCTGTTCCATTACCTGACTTCAACTTCATTGAACCTGTTACATAAACTTGATTTGCGGGTATAAAGTCGCATAGGTTAACATCTTTTGCAGTTCCTGCTCCATCAGATAAAAAGTAAATAGTATACTCGACTTCATCTTTAGGTGCGGGTATTCCAGGTGGTGAAGGTATTTGTTCGGCTGTAATGGCCCCTAATAAGTAAGTAGTGCTACCTCCTGCAACACTCCAGGTAGCAGCATTATCATTTTCGTCTGTAACTAAATCATTATAACCACCGATAGCTGTTGCAGTACCACCATTTTTACGAATACCAGTTACTCGTTTTACTAAGCGTAAGCGTGGAGCAATTTTGATAATGGTAGGGTCATTAGGTGTAGGTGTACTGGGGTCATTACTTTTTGTATTGGCATAGTCTTTACTGGATATAATTGCTTGGTTAGATATAGTATTCGTTCCAGCAGGTAGTAATGGGTCATTAATTTTAACGCGGAATTTAACGGTGCTGCTACTATTTGGCGCCATATTACCGCTACTATTTGCATTTGCTCCAGTCCCTAATCTAAACACAACTTGTGAACCTGTAAATTCGGCTTCGTCATCATTGGAATTGTCTGTTTTTACACCGCTATTAATACCTGCGTAAATTTGTAACGAGTTGGGAATGTAACTAGTATTAGCAGGTATTGCATCTGTTAAAGCGACGTTATTAACTACTATATTACTATTATTTGTTACAATAATGCTGTATTCAAGAATATCACCAGGGGTAGGTACTTGATTAATTAAAGAAGTATTACCACCAGATTTGTCTACATCTTCCACTAATGCAACACTTTTATCAGCATTTAATGGACTAGTCAAAGCAATGGTTACGTCTTCTTGCGTATTGGTAGCGAGATTACCATTGTAAGTACTAGAAACGGCTATATTATTGTTTGCCAAAGCTGTGACTCCAGCACTTGCATTTATATATTTAGCACTAGCTATAACACTGTTATTATATTTTCCAGGCGCCGTACCATTAGCTATATTTGCGGTAAAAGTAATCGATACGCTACCACCAGCAGGAATCAGAAAATTACCCCACGATGGTTTAGATGCAGTTCCAGTACTAGTAACTGTAGACGGACCAGTGGCGCCTCCCGTATAAACTGGCGTGATAGCAACAGCATTATGTGTAAATCCCGTAGGAAGTGAATCATCTGTAATGACTACATCACGAGCTTCTGGACGATAAGTTCCGCTAGGGTTTGAGATTGTAATCGTATAAGTTGCAGTATCAGGTGCAGCTAATGGTCCGGGTGTTGATGTCGTTTTAGTTGCTTGAATTAAACAATTAGCTCCAGAAATACTACTGGCAGCATCTTGAGGAGTAGTATTTATCGGTTGTAGTAAACCATCACCACCTGTTGCACCACCAAAATCCCCGTCTTTAGTTGTTCCTGGTGAACCACCTTGAAGATTTACAGTTGCACCTGGGGTTGCGAAAACTACGCCACCACCACCACCACCACCAGGTCCATGAGGAGAACCACCACCAGTGTTGTAACCGCCATTAGCACCTTTAGCATTAATAGTAATTCCAGATGATAAATTATTACTTTGAGAGATTATCAAAACACTGCCACCTGCACCGCCACCACCACTGGCATCATTTGCAGGAATTGATGTTGGATTCGGGGTTGCACCATTGGCGTTGATTGTACCTGTACCTGTAATAGTTGCAGCTCGTACCATGACCATACCACCACCAGCAGCGCCGCTACTAGCAAGACCATTACCTGGGTCTCCTGTACTATTGTTAGTTGTGCCTGAACCACCTCCACCACCCATTATTAGGCGGTTAGATGTAGTTGAAACAGAAGCTGGGAAAGTGGCGCCTCCATCTCCACCATAAGGTTGAGCGCTATTCCAGGTACGACCACCCTTACCACCTTGACCTCCATTTCCTCCGCCACCACCACCTGAGTTTTCATCATTGCTGCTGGGTCTTCCATCTGTACCACCTCCTCCTGCATTACCTGGGGCGCCGCGTCCGTAACTCCCTGAAGGATAGCCTTCTGTAGTATTTGTAACAAGTGTTTTAGAAACAGGGTCATACAAGTATTTGGGCGTTCCTGCAATACCTTCTCCCTTCGATGCATTTGCGTTACGACTTGAGAGAGTCACAACATCTGTATTTAACAAAGCTGTACTGCCACCATCTCCTCCTAAACTACGACCACCACCACCTCGGAAACCTCGACCGGCAACATCTATTGTTCCGCTAACAAATTTAAACTCACCCGCTACATCAA
>NZ_JBXXZH010000315.1:0-9685 GCF_059640475.1 Calothrix sp. CBUCES-K 9914 | reverse complement strand
ATTGGTGAAGTAGCAATGCTACTATCCCGGTCAGAAGAATGTTTTAAATTAGACCAACCCAGGTCAGGGTATTTATTAGTATTTGGTTTAGAGTTGAAATTGACTCTAGCCTGTTTTGTCATGCCACCAAATTTTAAATTGGCGCAAATTTTCACGATTTTCGGCGTTTCTAGCTTCTACTGGTGGTGGAAAAAGTTTCTCAGAAGTTAAGCTGAAAAGTACGTTTAGACGTAGGTTGGGTTGAGGAACGTCAACGGAGTTATCGCTTATGAAAACCTAACAAAATCAGGGAAATGTTGGGTTACGCAAAGCCAGAACATGCCACGAGCTCACCGGGAAACCCGTCCATCGCACTGGCTCAAGAATTGAAACCATTTTTCTTGCTTCTTTTAATATATACTTCAACGCCCTTTTTCTCATGTTTTGGCGCCACAATGCAAATAAAATTCATTCTCACCATTAGTAGTATTTTTGTATGTAATTTCGCACATCAACGGCGCCGTTATTAAATCAAAATTTGAGAAACCAATACCGTATTAATTCTTATAATATAGTTAAAAATGTATTTAGTATCTACGTAGTTTGTAATTATATATTGTAGTTATAGTTTTATCCTTTCTAATTCGCTTTGTACAGGTTTACACGTTAGGTGCAAGATACGAGCTACTTACTAAAAATCTATGAATCAGAAAGAAAAAGCTCGTAGCCTAGCGACTAGTTATGCAATGTGAAATGATGTTATTAAATTCTTGAATAAACAAATGAACGGTTAGCGTAAAACCTCCACAAGATTAAATATAGTGGAGGCATTAATTACTGTTGATTACTATTGATTATTAAACTCATTCCCAGAAAAAGGATTTTCACCAAGCTTCAACTCTTTTTTGCTAAGTTTTAACTGTTTCCACAAGTTTTTGATTTGTTGGTATGCTTCTTCAGGAGCTATTTTCCCTGAAGTCTCTAAGCTACAAATAATACTAATCCGCTGACTAAACTCCTGTAAGTTGGCATTGAAAACTAAATTTTCTGGTTTGACTTGACCGTAGTAACGGCTGCGAGGATAAAGAAATTCATCTTTATTCACTTTTTGTTCTCCCATTTATTAACAGCCTGACATAACCTCTATGTTATCGTCATGACCGAACGGGCTGTATGCGACTACGGCGACCCCATCCTTCTCACACCAGGGGATCACAGCGTGTTCGATTGCTCTCTCTCTCAAATGGTAAAGGACTTGATTGCAGACCAGAGAACCCTCGCCAGCGATCTTCTGGACTGCTTCAAGGTCAGGCACATCGAAGTCGCTCACGCCCAGCAGAGAATTTTCCTCTCGCGCTGCGTGGAACCAAATCGATGCTGTTCCATACCTGTCCTCCTGATTAACGCTTCGAGTCATCAGACTATCTGCCGTACCTGCCCTGCATGGCTGAACAGCTCGATCATTTCCCGGTTGAAGGCTGGAATGTCGTCTGGCTTGCGGCTCGACACGAGGTTCCTATCAACTACAACTTCCTGATCTACCCACTGGGCACCTGCGTTTTGGAGATCGGTCTTGAGCGACGGCCACGAGGTAAGCCTTCGTGCGCGCACCACATCTGCCTCGATCAGAGTCCAAGGTCCGTGGCAGATCACCGCTACTGGCTTGTCAGTATCGAAGAAGGACTTTATAAACTCGATCGCCTTAGCTTTAGTCCGAAGTTGATCTGGATTGGCAACACCACCGGGAAGCAGGAGGGCATCATAGTCGGCTGGATTTACTTTATCGAGGGGGACATCTACCGAGAAAAAATCCCCTTTGTCATAATGGTTCCAGCCCTGAACGCGATCGCTTTTAGGTGAAATGATGTGGGTTTGAGCACCTGCTGACTCAAGGGCAAGCTTTGGTTGAGCCATTTCAACTTGCTCAAAGCCATCTGTAACCAGAATGGCAACTTTCTTATTTGTGAGTTCTTCTGTCATCTCTACCTCCTAAAGTGTTGGCTAGACTTGGTTTTTTCGTGTTCTTGTGGGGTTTTAGGCAGCCTGACCTGGCTTGAGTACGATCTTGATACAGTTGTCCTTCTTGTGCTTGAAAATTTCGTAGCCGTGCGGTGCTTGTTCTAGCGGCAGACGATGGGTGATTACAAAAGATGGGTCGATATCGCCATTTTGGACGCGCTCAAGTAGCGGGCGCAAGTACCTATGAACGTGCGTTTGTCCCGTTTTAAATGTTAAGGCTTTGTTCATGGCAGCACCCATCGGTATCTTGTCTACAAAGCCGCCGTAAACACCAGGAATTGACACAGTACCACCTTTGCGACATGCAACAATTACTTGTCTTAGGGCAGTGGGTCGGTCGGTTTCCATACGCACAGCTTGCTTTACCTGGTCGTAAAACGCATCAAGACCCGTACCGTGGGCTTCCATTCCCACAGCATCCATGCAAGCATCTGGACCGCGCCCACCGGTCATATCTTTGAGGGCTTCACCAACATCAACTTTTTCATAGTTAAGGACTTCTGCCTTGCCGTCTTGAGCCATCTGTAGACGTTCAGGAACTCGATCAATAGCAATGACGCGCTCGGCACCTAGCATATATGCACTTCTAATGGCAAACTGTCCGACTGGACCGCAGCCCCAGATCGCGACAGTATCTCCTGGCTGGATATCGCAGTTTTCCGCTGCCATATAGCCAGTGGGGAAGATATCCGTCAAAAACAGGACTTGTTCGTCTGTTAGTCCATCAGGAATCTTGAATAAACCAACATCGGCAAAGGGAACGCGCGCATATTCAGCTTGACCTCCAGCATAGCCACCCATCATATGGGAGTAGCCGAAAAGACCAGATGGAGAATAACCCATGATTTTTTCTGGTATCCAGGCGTTGGGGTTGGAGTTATCGCACAGCGACCACAAATCTTTTTGACAAAAGAAACAGGAGCCGCAGGAAATGGTAAAGGGGACGACAACGCGCGAGCCTATCTTCACATTCTTGACGGCACTGCCTAGCTCGACGACCTCCCCCATAAATTCATGACCAAGGATGTCGCCTTTTTCCATCGTGGGGATGTAACCGTCATAAAGATGTAAATCAGAACCGCAAATCGCCGTTGACGTGATTTTAACAATCGCATCACGCGGATTGATGATTTTTGGATCAGGTACTGTATCAACCCGCACTTCGTTAGCGCCGTGCCAGCAAACTGCTTTCATTGTTTTTCCTTTTTTGTTAATTAAACGACTATTAACTATTAGTCAGTCTTCTATGAGCCATTTCAGGGCAGCAAGAGAACTTTTACGCATCCGTCTTTTTTGTGTTTGAAAAGCTCGAAGCCTTGTTTGGCTTCTGCTAGGGGCAAGCGATGTGTGAATACAGCAGATGGATCGACTTCGCCCGTCACAATGCTCTCAAGCAACCGAGGCATATACTTCTGCCCGTGCATTTGTCCGGTTTTAAGCGTCAAGCCTTTGTTCATGAAAGCACCCATCGGCATCTTGTCTACAAAGCCAGCGTAAACGCCCATGATTGACAGGGTGCCACCTTTGCGACAAGCAAGCATTACTTGCCGCAGCACGGTAGGGCGGTCGGTTTCTAGTCCGACTTTCTGCTTCGCTTCATCGTAGAATCCTTCCAGCCCCATACCGTGTGCTTCCATTCCCACTGCATCAATACAAGCATCGGGACCACGACCACCTGTCATTTCTTTTAGGGCTTCGCCAGCATCGACTTCCTCATAGTTGATCGTTTCCGCTTTAGCGAAGTCAGACGCTAGTTGCAGGCGGTGGGGAACTCGATCGATACCAATCACGCGCTCTGCACCCAACATATAGGCGCTACGCATGGCGAATTGTCCGACCGGACCACAACCCCAGACTGCGACGATATCTCCACGCTGAATATTACATAAATCTGCTGCCATGTAGCCTGTGGGAAAAGCATCGCTGATCGGCAGCAGTTTTTCATCGTCCAGGTCTTGGGGAAGTTTGAGAGCGCCAAAATCAGCGAATGGCACGCGCACGTATTCCGCGTCGCCACCAGCATAACCACCAAACAAGTGTGAGTAGCCATAAATACCCGACGTACCAAAGCCAAACAACTTCTCCTGCATCCAAGCGTTGGGGTTGGAGTTATCGCACAGCGACCACATCTGCTTTTGGCAGAAAAAACACTGACCGCAGCCGATCATCGAAGAAACAGCTACGCGATCGCCCTTTTTCAGTTTCTTGACTTCACTGCCAATTTCGACGATTTCCCCCATAAACTCGTGACCGAGAATGTCACCTGGTTGCATCGTCGGGATATAGCCATCGTAGAGGTGCAAGTCAGAACCGCAGATGGTTGTTGATGTAACTTTGAGGATGGCATCGCGCGGATTGATGATTTTTGGATCTGGTACTGTTTCCACCCGTACATCGTTAGCGCCGTGCCAGCAAACTGCTTTCATAATCTTTAACCTCCCTTTGGTTGACCAACTGTAGTTGCAATCTCGCCTGCTTCCATCAGCATTTTGAAGCGGCGTAAATCATCTCCAATCTGCTGTTCTGGTTCTTCGCCGAAGAGTTTGGCAAACACTTCGGTAATCGCACCACCAGGTGGGTTATATTCCGTAACGACTTTTACCTCTGTACCGCGATTGGCGGGTGCTGGCTGGAAGCGCACAGAACCAGAGTTATTAACATCTGCACCTTCAACCGAAGCCCAAGCAATCAATTCGTTTTCCCGATCTTCAATGATGTTTGCATCCCATTCAACACTTGTACCTAACACCCCACTGGTCGTCCAGTGCAATCGCTTATTATTGTGTACTTTTACGTCTTTGAGATGCTTCATGAAGCGCGGCAAGTTCCCAAAGTTATGCCAAAAGCGGTAGAGTTCGTCTGCTGGTTTGTTAATTGTTACCGTCTTTTCAACTTTAATTGGTTGGCTCATGTCTATATATCTCCCGTACTTGCTGTATGGTGCTTTGTTTATCGCAGTTTGGACAAATTTGTCCAAATTCTAATACTAGGACCGGGGAACAGTGTAGGATAGCAGCTTATTAGCCAAAGGCATGTAGAAGCTCAAGGAAAAAATTTACCCTTCGTATCAGCCTTCTAGATTACTAAAAAAATTAACTACTACAAATCAACACCTGAACCTTAAAGCTTTCAACTAAACCTAACCTCTAACTAAAGAATGAGATTAGTGTTAAGTTAGTTGGTTCTCGCGCAACAGTTTACTTCCAGTCAGTCCGAAAAGTAAACCTCACATGGGTTATTACGTATTAAGTAGGTAGGCAAAATTAAATAGAACTATATAAACTTATGTAAAGTGCCGTAAATACTTTAAAGGATATAAAATTTTATTACTCACGTATAGCTTTATACTTCCATTTTAGGTAAATGGACAAATTATGGTTCCTTATTAGGAATATTCGCAAATCAACAACGCAGCAATAAAGGTTTCAAACACTCTTAAGTATTAAACCAAAAGTTGACAGTTAGGAAAAATTTCTAAAGCCATAACTCGTATAATTATGTCTCCACAATTTATCTGTTGAAGTTGAATTAATAGATTCAATTGCAATCATATAAAAGAAGGACTTGGGTTTTGTATAGCTGTACGCTTACCCAAGAACTGTTTTATCTAATATCCCTTAATTGAAGGAGGTAAAAATATGGCTAATATTACCATTAGCAACTTGAATTTGATTGATGACGAGAAATTGCTGTTGAAGCTAAACAATAGGGAACTGAGCAGCGTCGTTGGTGGAGCAATATCCGTTACAACAACGTTAAGCCCTTCTGAACTAAACCTGTTCAGATTAATAGAGGCTTTAAATAATCCAAACAGAAGTCCTATAACCATTTCTCTCAGCAGACCACAAACCACTCAGCCCCAATTAGCAAGCAGCGTTAATAATGGGTATGGCGTTTATTAGACTTGTAGACGTTAAATATAACCTCTAAACCCAGTTGCTAGTTGATGTTCAGCTTAAAAAGCTTATCTTGTTCGTTAGTCGTGCAGTGGCGTGTGCTTCGCGCTGACGCACGATTTTTTGATGATTTTTAATAACTAATTTCATTTGGAAAATTTTTATTTAATAATTACTACCAAATTTTTCAAACAAATAAAACTAAAAAGACATAATAAGTATAGTTATATCTTTAGAAGTCAGATACAAGTCTTGAAATTTAAAAAATCATGACTAATAATAGCAAGCATAAGGTTAAGAAATTAGTTCTTCACCTGAACAACAACAAACACTTTCACACATTTATTAGGACAGAAAACAATGGCTAACATTCAACTTTCTGAACTCAATCCTGCTGGCTCTGAACTGTTCGCAGATTCTGAAAGCTACCTCAATGATTTGTCTTTAGCAGATGCCACTGTTGTACATGGTGGAGAAGGTACCAACTTTATTCCTTATCTCGATATTGGCACTAAGTTTTTACAGTTTGCACTCACAGGCTACGGAGTCCAAAACGTTATATCCCTAGTAGGCGGATATAGCAATACTGGACTCGCTGGTGGTGCTGCTGGTGTTGGAACTGGTGTTGCTGGCACTGGAACTGGTATTGCTGGTGTTGGAACTGGTACTGCTGGAACTGGTACTGCTACCACTATTACAATCTAGGCACTCATACTCGCACGGGCGCCTACTTTTAGGGAAGCGAAATATAATTCTTCTTTTGCACCCAGGCGCCTGGGCTTTGTGTTCCTTGTATTTTCACGCACAATAGTTTAAGAAGGAAAAAACAATGGCTAACATCAAACTTTCTGAGTTAAATCCTGCTGGTTCTGAACTGTTTGCAGATTCCGAAAGCTATCTTAATGATTTGTCTTTAGCAGATGCGACTGTTGTACATGGTGGAGAAGGTACGAGCTTTATTCCTTATCTTGCAATTGGTACTAAGATTCTACAGTTTGCACTCACAGGCTATGGAGTCCAAAACGTTGTCTCCTTAGTAGCTGGATATAGCAATAATGGCTTAGGTGCTGGAACTGGTACTGGCACCGGTGCTGGTGGCGTTGTCTAGTTGTCATAGTCACAAACAGGATTCAGTTACAATGCTGAATCCTGCAATTAAAAAATGCAACGCCGCATAATACAAGCATAAGGTTAAGGAGTTAGTTCTTTACCTTATCGAACACAAACACTTACATACGTTTATTAGGATAGAAAATAATGGCTAACATTCAACTTTCTGAACTCAATCCTGCTGGCTCTGAACTGTTTGCAGATTCTGAAAGCTACCTCAATGATTTGTCTTTAGCAGATGCCACTGTTGTACATGGTGGAGAAGGCACCAACTTCGTTCCTTATCTGGCAATTGGTACTAAAGTTCTACAGTTCGCACTTGCAGGCTACGGAGTTCAAAACGTTATCTCCTTAGTAGCTGGATATAGCAATAATGCCTTAGGTGCTGGAACTGGCATCGGTGCTGGTGGTGTGGTTTAGTTGTCTATAGTCACAAACAGGATTCAGTTACAATGCTGAATCCTGCGATTAAAGAATGCAATTAGCAGGATTTAATTATCAATAGTTGAATCCTGTTTATATTTATATTTATATTTATATTTATATTTTAGCATTGTCTGTTTGAGGGGGAGAATTAAATGGCTAAAATTACAATTTCTGATTTGCCTGCGCCTGACACTGAAAGCTATCTACAACAATTAACTGATGAAGATTATAAATTGGTACATGGTGGAAGCGGCAACGATTTCTCTAATTTTCTCCAACTTGGAATTAAAGTTTTGCAATTTGCACTTATCGGATATGCAATAAATAGTATTGTGTCGTTAGTTGAGTCATTTATGGCTCCTTTTGGGGGTCAGTCTTCTAGTAATCAATTATCAAGCAGATATTCACAACGTTTCCGCACGCGCGGTTGAAGGAAGGCGCTATGACATTTATCCTAAATTCTCAAAATATCTTTGACTATTTGATTGACAAGGAAATATGCACCTCTGAGCAGCAATCTAGTAGCCAAATCGAACTAATACCTGCAAAAAATTTCAATTTATTATTCTCTATGCCATCAGGTCGTAAACTTTTAGTTAAGCAAGAGCGTCAACATGCTCAGGCTAAAACAATTAGTAGTTTTTTGAGAGAATGGCAAATTCAACAGTTATTGCAACGATTCTCCGAATTGAGAGAGCTTTCTTTATACGTTTCCGAGGCAATTTATTATAATATGGAGGAATCAGTTATTATTTTTAATTATCTCAGTAACTACCAAGATTTAGCCGAATTCTACACAAAAACTAACAGCTTTCCTACTGTAATTGCAAGTAGAATTGGTGCGATTATTGCCTTAATTCATCGCCTCACTTTTGACCGTGAGGACTTTGAAGAATTATTCAAACTATGCCAAGTTGGAGTTAGTAATCCAATTTTTGAATTAACTACTTATTTGAGAAGGATTACTCCAGAAGTTTTCGGTGAGTATCCCGACGATGGGCTGAAGTTTTTTGCGCTTTATCAGCGTTACGATAGCTTAGGACAGGCTATTGCAGAGTTGGGTAATGTAATGGAAATCCGCTGTTTGATTCATAATGATTTAAAGCTGAACAATATTTTATTATCCAATAACTGGGAGTCAGGAGATCAGAGTGAAACGCTAGATCAAAACATGATTCGGCTAATTGATTGGGAAAGTTCAACTTGGGGCGATCCAGCAAGCGATTTAGGAATGCTGATTGGTAACTACTTGAAAATCTGGCTTTCTAGTTTGATGACGAGTCAAACAATGACTTTGGAAGAGTCTTTACGTTTAGCTACAACTCCACTAGAAAAAATTCAGCCTTCAATTGCAGCTTTAATCAGAGCTTACTTGGATAACTTTCCAGAAATTTTAGAATACCGTCCAGGCTTTTTGTTGCAAGTTGTGCAATGTTCTGGTGTAGCCTTAATGCAATCGATTTTGGCAACACTTCAGCATCAAAAAAGCTTTGGTCATGAAGGTATCTGTATGCTCCAAGTTGCTAAGAGTTTATTATGCCGTCCTCAACAATCGGTTTCCACTGTTTTTGGTATGACGCTCGAAGAACTTACTAAGTATCAAACAATAAAAACAATATGAAACTGCTAGATTTCTATCAAACACAGCTCAGTTTTGATTATTCAGCCCAGCGACTACTAACTACTCTACAGGATATCACAAATAAAGTAGAAATTGACTCCAACTTCTGTATTCGTTATCCTGATTACAAACCTTTACAACTTCCGCCTGAAATAGTAGCCCGCTTTAAACTATTGCCATTGCAAATTCAGAATTCACTTTTGAATTCGCAACTGTGCAACTACCTTTATAGTTTATACTATAACGGCGCCATCACAAAATTCCTTGCTTTAAATTCAGATTCGGAAAATTCGACACCGCTCAAAAATCTAGAAAATAATACCTACTTAGGGGTAGATTTAGCATTTTACGAGCGATTGCATTCGTGTAATCATGGTCAAGGTTACTTTGATAGTGGCTGGCAAGTACTCAGACAAGAAGAAGATAACACTTTTGCGGTCAAAAAGAGCGATTTGACTTTAAATATAGGCGCCTACCATTTGCCAACAAATAAATATCCCACCGTTGGCAATACTGCTCGGTTAAGCGGGAGCATAGCCTAAAATAAAGAAAAGTTTGTTCGCGTTTTTCTAACGCGAACAAAATCGAATAAAATTTATATAAACGAACCCGCATGAGCAAGTATCTCTCAAGA
>NZ_JBXXZH010000314.1:0-9706 GCF_059640475.1 Calothrix sp. CBUCES-K 9914 | reverse complement strand
AATGAGTGCTGAGTGCTGAGTGCTGAGTGCTGAGTAATGAGTAATGAGTGCTGAGTAATGAGTGCTGAGTGCTGAGTGCTGAGTGCTGAGTGCTGAGTAATGAGTAAATAACTACTCAGAACTCAGCACTTTCTACTCAGCACTCTACTGTTGTGCAGTTTTTTCTTCGTTGGTAACGATAAAGTGAGCGAGTCCGAAGCATAGGAGAGCATTAACTAGAAGGAAGACTCTTGATAACATGCTAACTCCCAAACCCCACACAGCAGGGTCGGTGAAAGCGCTTACTCCTAAACATGCTGCAACGCCTATGGATGAACCAATAGCAAACCATTTCCATTTTGCATGGCCTAGTAACAAAGTAGTTAGACCCAAAGGAATAATTACGCTTGCGAAGATGGGGTTAAATGCGTCTGTTCCTTGAATGGCATTACCAAGTTCAGGAATAGAACTGCCTAATACACGGAAAGGCCACTGTGGTAAGTCGAAGATGTAAATTGATCTTAAAGGAAACAAACCCGCACTACCAAAGATTAAACCTGCTGATAAACTCCATGTGAATGGTAAGTAAACCCGCAAAAACCAGGCAAGCAAGTAAGAACCAAGTACCATGAGAATTTTTGGAAGCAATGCATATGCACCACCATCAATCCAAAAACCAGGGTTAAGGTAGCCATTTTCACGCAACCAACGCCAAAAGTCTTGGAAGTTGATTTGTCCTTCGACCGCGCGTTTAACTGCGGCTTCGGCGTTGAGTTGTCCGGCGCCGTAGTAGTTTAAGCTATCTTCATGAGGAGGACGCGCGGAAGCAAGAAGTACTGCTTCGATATCATCGGGTTTTTCAACGTTCGATGCGCGAATTAAAGCGGCAACTCCTGCGACGTGGGGAGATGCCATGCTAGTACCTTGGAACCCAAGGAATGCTTCTTCTCCTTTGTTGTCCATATCAATGGTTGCTTGGAGAACTTTGCCTGCGTCACTACCACCAGGGGCGGAAATATCTACACCTGCACCATAGTTAGAATAGGGCGCCCTTTGTCCATCAGGGCCAAGAGCGGAAACGCCGATAACGTGAGGATAGCGTGCGGGATATGAAACACCGTTCGTGTCTTCGTTACCAGCAGCAGCGATAATAACTACACCTTTGTTGTATGCATAGTCAATTGCATCGCGCATCAAATGGCTTTCACCACCACCACCCAAGCTCATATTAATTACGTTGGCGCCGTTATCAGCAGCAAAGCGAATTGCTTCTGCAATGTCAGCAACAGTACCACCACCGTATTCATTCAAAACCTTTAAGGGCATTATACTAGCTTCGTAGGCAACACCCGCAACGCCATAACTATTATTGGTTGCTTGGGCAATAGTACCAGCAACGTGTGTCCCATGTCCGTAATCGTCTGAAGCTTGTTCACGGTCATTTACAAAGTCGTAACCTTTGACAAACTTTGTTTCGTGTAAATCACGAACTTGAGTAACACCAGTGTCAATTACAGCAACAACAACACCACTGCCTTTAGTTTGCTTCCAGGCGCCTTCAACATTAATATTATGTAGGTGCCACTGCAAACTATAAAGAGGGTCGTTTACACCAACCAAAGAAGTTGAAGGTTCTTTGTCTTCTTCTTCAGGTGAATTTCGGTAAAACTCAGCTTCTCTGGCGCTTTTACCTAGTTTGGGAATCTCATAAATATAGTTAGGTTCTACAAATTCCGTATCTTTAGCAAATTCAGAGGAGCGCAATTGGTTAAGACGCGCCTTATCTCCTTTGATAATATAAACATGATCCTTGGCGGAAAATTTATTATCCAGCTTTGGTGTGACGTTAAACTGCTGCGCGATTTTATCTAAATCTTGCTGCAACTTGGTCGCTGGGATATTTTCCCGAAAGTCAATTAAAAGCGTTTCGTACTTTCCTTGGGCGCCGAGTCCCTGGAAGTGAACGAAATTGAACAGAGCTACACTTAGCCCTATCACAAACAAGCAAATTAGTATTAGCCTTCTCATATATACTGATTAGCGATGAAAGCCGATTGCTCACTAAGATAACTTAAAGACATCGAGCTTGGGTTAATATTCCACGATTAGTTACAAATGATTATGGAACGAGGTCTTTTGTGGTTGCCCTTACTATTTGCATTTTTCTGGTTAGCTTGGCAAGGTTCAAGGGAATTTAAAAAAGTCCAAGCTTACCAAAGCTGGGCTGAACAATTCGATAAGGCAAAATATGACATATACGCAGTCTTAGCTCAAAAAGACAAAACCATCACCTGGGGTAAACCCACTCCCAATGGTCCAGTCAAACTTGAAACTTTTTCACTCAATGATGTTGTTGATATCCAGCTATTGATTAATGGTAACAAAGTAGACATCGAACAACCACCGCAACGTGGTCGGACTATTGAACTAGAGTTTAATTTTCCCGACTCCGAAAAATCTGTACGAGTACCTTTTACAGAAATACCCCTTGCTTCTGAATGGGGTAAATATTTACGTAGGGTGCGTGACGCTACTAAAAATTCTTAAACGAAGCGCAAGTCTAGTAGCGTCACGCACCGATTTCTGATTATAAAAGATAAAAGTAGCGGGTTATAAAAAATTTATATTCGGCGCCATCAGATTTACACATTCGGTTTGGTGCGTGACGCTACAAGTTTGGTTGCTACGTTCAAATTTTTTTGTAGCGTCACGCACCCTACTGTTGAAATTTGTTTGTATTTATGGGAATTGTAATTATAAATTCGGCGCCTTTCCTTTGCTCCGAAATACATTTTAAACTTCCACCGTGTCTAAAGGTAACTATTTGATAACTAATAGATAATCCCATACCAGTACCTTTACCTATAGGTTTTGTTGTATAAAAAGGGTCGAATAATTTATGTTTGACTATTTCTGGTATTCCAATACCATTATCGGCGATACTGATAGTAATTTGATTCGATTTATGCATTTGAGTACGAATGCGGATACAGGGAGTAAAATTTTGTAGGTCTCTGTTTTTGATTTCCTCTTCTACTGCATCAATAGCGTTTGCTATTAAATTGATAAAAACTTGGTTGAGCTGTCCTGCATAACACTCCACTAGGGGTATATTTCCGTATTCTTTGATTATGTTAATTGCTGGACGGTTTTGTTTAGCTTTGAGGCGATGCTCTAATATCATGAGAGTACTATCTATACCCTCATGAATATTCGCTTCTTTCAGTTCTGCTTCGTCGAGTCGTGAAAAAGTACGCAGTGAAGTAACTATTTCACGAATACGATTGGCGCCTACTTGCATCGAAGTAAATAGTTTTGGTAGGTCTTCATGAATAAAATCAAGGTCTATAGCTTCAGCTTGATTTTGTATTTCTATATTTGGTTTTGGATAATGCTTTTTGTACAGGTTAAGTATATTCAATATATCTTCTGTATAAACTTGAGCATGACGGAGGTTTCCGTTGATAAAGTTAACGGGGTTATTGATTTCGTGTGCAACTCCTGCAACTAATTGACCAAGTGATGACATTTTCTCATTTTGGATTAGCTGTGACTGAGTGCGTTTGAGTGAGTCGAGAGTTTTTTCTAATTCGATGGTTGATTCTCGTAACGCAGCTTCGATTTGCTTGCTTTGAGTAATATCGCGCGTAATACCTTGAAAAGCAATAACATCACCATTACCATTCAAAACAGGTGAAGCATTTGATGTAATCCATAGATGACTGCCGTTTTTGTGCATCAGTCTAATTTCTAAATCAGCTTGTTTTTTTCCTGTTTGAGCAACAAGATTAAAAAAGCTTTGGCAGGTAAGTAAATCATCGGGATGAATTAGAGGTGCAAACGATTTGCCTATAAAATCATCTACTTCGTATCCAAGCAAATCGGTAAATTTGGGAGATAAATAAGTTAACAAACCGTCGGGAGAAAAAGAGTAAATAATGTCGTTTGCATTTTCAACGATGCTACGATACTTAGCTTCACTTTCGACTAAAGCAATTTCTACCGTTTTACGCTCATAAATTTATTGCTGTAAATTTGCCGTCCGTTCTGCTACGTTTCTTTCAAGTTCTGCTTGTGTTTGTTCAAGCGCTAATTGTGTTTTTCGATGCTCACTTACATCAATTAAGAGTCCATCCCAAATAATGACTCCCGAATCTAATAATTCCGGACGTGAAATTCCACGTACCCATTTAAATTCTCCTGTACGTGGTTTCATTCTTCCTTCCCAGTCCCAACTTTCCAGAGTTTGCGCGCTCTGAGCTACAGATTTATAAAATTCATCGCGGTCTTCTGGATGTAGAGCATCAACAAGCAAAGCTCCATTTTGTAAAACTTCTTCTGGCTCAATACCAAGTAATTCTCGACAAGCATCAGAAACGTAAGGAAAAGACATCGCACCGCTAGGTTCCAAGCAAAATTGATAAATCATCCCTGGAACATTTTCGACAAGCTTTTTGAAGCGTGCGTCACTGCGACTTAAAGCCATTTGCATCGCAATATTTGCTGTAATGTCCTCAACTATGGAAAGTACTCCAACGACATTACCCTTTAAATCGGTCAGAGGCAGATTATACCATTTACAAGTAATAATCTTGCCATCTTTTGTAAAGTTTTGATTAATGCTATGAATACACCCTTCTTGCTTGATCAACGTTGCCATTATTTGATCAACTTGTTCGCACGCTGTTTCTGGCACTAATAACCCTGCTGCATGGCAACCAAGAGCTTCTTGCTTTGTGTAACCAAAAATTTTAGAAGCAGCATCATTCCAATCAGTAATTTCAAACGCAGTATTCCATGAAATCAGACCTAATAAACTTTGGTCGGTTAACAAAGATAATTTGTGCTGTTTTAATAAAATGATTTGTTCAATCTGATTCAAATCGTTGTTAATAGAGTCTTCGAGCTTACTTTCTAAATTTAGAACTGCAATTTTATTTTTAAGTTTAATAATGTATTGAGATAAATCTAAATTTGAATCTGATAACTGAGTTGACATATATTGTTTATAGTTTGGTGTTCATCTAAATTTAGAATGCCCACAGGTATTAAGGTAGTAACATAAATATTGGTATTGAGCCGATAAAATTTTGAATTTAATTATGGATGTAACAAAAGAACACAGGGTGCCTGTAGCTTTAACAATTGCAGGTTCAGATAGTGGGGGTGGTGCCGGAATTCAAGCTGATTTACGGACTTTTGCTTTTCATTGTGTACATGGTACTAGTGCAATAACTTGTATTACCGCACAAAATACACTTGGTGTTACGCGCGTTGACGCAATGCCACCAGAGGCAGTTGGCGCCCAAATGCAAGCAGTTGTCGAAGATATTGGTATACAAGCTGCAAAAACAGGGATGTTACTAAACAAAGAAATAATTACAGTTGTTGCCAAACAAGTTGAAACGTTACAAATCGAAAACTTAGTAGTAGACCCAGTGATGGTATCGCGCACGGGAGCGCAATTAATCGATGACGAAGCAGTAAAAACCCTTCGCGATACTTTGCTACCATTAGCAGTTTTGGTGACACCTAACCGTTATGAAGCACAAATTCTAACCGGAATAGAAATAAATTCACTCGATACGATGAAACTCGCTGCTGAACAAATACATCGCAATTTAGCTGTTAAGGCAGTATTAGTCAAAGGTGGTGGAATGGAAGGCAGTTATCGTGGTACTGATGTATGGTTTGATGGAGAAACGTTAGAAACAATAACAACGCAGCAAGTAAACACTAAAAATACGCATGGCACAGGTTGCACTTTATCAGCAGCAATAGCAGCTAACCTTGCCCGTGGTGGGCAAAGTAGTGGGCAAAATCTTTTGACTACAGTAAAAAAAGCTAAAGACTACGTGACAACTGCCTTAACGTATGCCCTTGATATCGGTCAAGGGCAAGGACCAGTTGGACATTTTTATCCGCTGTTACAAATTGAGTACTAAAAACCTTTGCTCGTTGAGCAGTTTTCTATTATCATGCCGGCATAGCTTCAGTAATTGCCTGTTAGGTATAGGCGGTTACTGTTATATCTATCAATGTTTACTATGGCAATCTATACTTAAAACATGCGAACTAGTGCAAATTCCGTTCCCAATAATCAATACTCACATCAAGGGTATGCACCGTCTGTACCATTGTCAGTATATCGTGACTTAGCGGCAGAACTCCAAGCAGCCCAAGGAATGCTTGATTCACTAACTGTCAAAAATCAGCAGTTAAGTCAAGAAAACCAAATTTTGCGGCAGGAAATAACCAAAGCGGTTAATTCAGTTATGCAGTTACAGCAGTTGGTGTCAACTCAGCCAACCAGTTATAACCCAGAATTACATCAAACCGCCAACTTTAATAAACCTCATAATCAACCAGCATCCGCACCGCAGCAACAGAACAGGTCACAACCACGCAAACCACGTCCGGCGCCAAAGAGGATAAAAATTAACAGGGTGCCGCAACCAGAGCCGAAGCCTGAATACTTTCCAATGTCAGAACCTGTTTACATCGAAGAACAGGAAGTTCGGTATTATCCTTATGGCGAACCAAAAGGTGAAACGTCAGGATGGATGCTGTTGATAGCTATTGTACTAATCGTTCTTACAGCTTTCGGCGCCGGATATTTAGTTATTCGTCCATTGCTTGCAAATCATACTCGCCCTTAAAGTACCAAGATTGTATCGATTATCAAATATTAAACATTATTTCTGTTACAAAAAATACAAAATGATGTTAAATTGATGATGGCTAAGATTAAAATTCTATATGCTTAAGTAAAAAAAGTTGGGAAAGATTTTGGGTAAAAATATCTTCTCTGGTTTGTGGTGTGCATTTACAAATGTATTTACAAATGCGCTTCAATGGCTGAGAATTTAAATTTGCTCAAAAGAAATAAATTCTTCCTTTCGATGTTCTGATTGAATATATAAATGAAGCTACAACAAGCAAGGAGAACATAACATGAGAAAAGTCGAAGCGATTATCCGCCCTTTCAAACTTGATGAAGTCAAGATAGCCTTAGTCAACGCTGGTATTGTTGGTATGACCGTATCGGAAGTCCGAGGATTTGGGCGCCAGAAAGGTCAGACCGAACGTTATCGGGGTTCAGAGTATACAGTAGAGTTTCTACAAAAACTGAAAGTAGAAATAGTTGTAGAAGACAATCAAGTGGATATGGTAGTGGATAAGATAATAGCTGCGGCTCGTACAGGCGAAATTGGAGATGGTAAGATTTTTATATCGCCAGTAGAGCAAGTGGTGCGGATACGAACTGGCGAGAAGAATACCGAAGCTGTTTAACGGTTAATGTGTGGCAACTTTTGGAGTAAATCTGCAAAAGCTTTGCCTCGATGACTTACAGACCGCTTCACTTCTGGTGTCATTTCGGCAAAAGTTAAATTTTGCTCAGGAACGTAAAAAACTGGGTCATAACCAAAACCCCCGTCACCACGTGGTGCATTAAGTATTTCACCGCGACACACACCCTTTGCTTGCAGCGCAATCGTTCCATCAGGACGCGCGATTGCTGCTGCACAAACAAATTGCGCTCCTCGTTGACTTTCATCCCCAAGTGTACGCAGTAATCTAGCAATACGGTCGGCATCAGAATTACCATACCGTGCTGAATACACTCCTGGGGCGCCGTTCAAAGCATCAACTTCCAAACCAGAATCATCGGCAATTGCCCAATTATTTGTAGCAATTGCGACTTGTGAAGCTTTCAAACAAGCATTTTCAGCAAAAGTTTTGCCAGTTTCTTCAACATCTAATTCGGGTGGTTTCAGCGTTAATTCCCAACCTGAGTCAGCGAGGTAAGCCTGCATCTCGCGTAACTTACCTGGATTTCCTGTAGCCACAACCAATAAAGTCATAAGTGCTGAGTGCTGAGTGCTGAGTTATATAGGCTATTGTTTAGATAACATAATACGGCACAAAAGCACCTGAATTAGTTGATGATAAAAATAGCTTTGTAGGAAAAAACTCAACACTCAGCACTCAGCACTCATCACTCATCACTCATCACTCATCACTCAGCACTCAGCACTCATCACTCTTCCGCCCATTCTTTAGCCCAAGCCAGAGTTTCATGTACCTGTTCGAGGGTTGCCGCTTCGCAGTATAAACGTAACACTGGTTCAGTACCACTAAAACGAATCATCAACCAGCGGTTATCAGCAAGACGGTATTTGTAACCATCAATAGTTTGACAACCAGTTACCGCAAGTCCCGCAATTTCCTTTAAAGGTTCTTTTTGTAGCTGTTCTAATAACCTCGCGCGTACTTCCATGCTTGCTAAAGGTAAATCAATGCGGTCGTATGCGGAGTTAAAGCCAGTTTTTTCTTGGAGGTTACGATAATAATCACCTAAATCTAAACCTGATTCAACAATTGCTTCTAGAGTATACAAAGCAGATAACAGCGCATCACGTTCTGGTATATGAGTACCATATCCAATACCACCAGATTCTTCACCACCAAGTAAAACAGGTGCCGCAAGCATTCTATCAGCTATATATTTATAACCAACGGGAGTTTCAAATATTGAAAGGTTGTGCAGTTCTGCAACTAAAGGAATTATATCTGAACCGCTAACAGTTTTGACTATTTCACCAGTAAAACCACGACGTTTGGTTAAATGGTCGATAAGAATGGGGATTAATATTTGTGAACTAAGGAAATTACCTTCTCCATCTACAGCAGCGATACGGTCGCAGTCACCGTCAAACACTAAAGCTACTGTTAAACCTTGAGGATTTTGTTCACGATGTGTTTTCATCACACCAAATAATTTTGACAGATATTTGGGTAAAGGTTCCGGCGCCCCACCTTCAAAAGTCGGGTCTCTATCGCTATTAATTTCTTTAACGTTATCACCTAATAGCATTGCCAAACCACCAGCAGCGGCGCCGTGCATAACATCACCAAACAAAGTCAGCTTACCGTCAGCAACTGCATCGCGAAGCTTAGTAATATCAACTTTACTTTTTAGACCTTCGCAGTAACTAAGCCAAGGGTTAAATTTTTCTATTTTTCCTGGGGTAGCAGCAGGAGGTAATACTTCACCTAACAATGATTCTATTTCTTTCGTTACTTCTGGAGGTACAGAGCCACCAAAAGCACTCTTTACTTTCAATCCTAAGTATTTACCCGGATTATGACTTGCTGTGATAACTAAGGCGCCTAAAGCATTTTCTTGCTTTGCAGCCCAACTAAAAGCAGGAGTTGGGGCAAAAGTTTCGCTCAACAACACATCAAAACCAGCGGCAGAAACAATATTCGCGACAAAAAGCGCGAAATCTTCCGCCATAAACCGACGGTCATAACCCACAATAATTTTACGGTTCCCGACTTGCTGACCGTAAGTATCAAATAAAACTTTAGCTGCAACGGGGGCGACTAATGCGACACGTTCAAAAGTGAACTCGTCGGCAATTACACCGCGCCAGCCATCCGTACCAAACTTGATTGACTTAGCTGCTACTGACATCGAGATATCCTAACTTTCCACCAGAGGATTCTAGCATTTACGTAAGTCACTTGGTAATAAATGACTTCGGTATAACAATCATTACATTAAGTCCATAATGCTTGACACAAACATTACTGAAATAGTTTCTTAGTGGACTTGCTATCTTGTGGAATGGACATCTAAGAGTGGAGCGGGCAAGGATGCCATTGGTGTCAAGTTAAGGTTGGCGCCCATACGTCAACGATAGGTTTTGTGATGAACGAG
>NZ_JBXXZH010000313.1:0-9739 GCF_059640475.1 Calothrix sp. CBUCES-K 9914 | reverse complement strand
GCTGAGTGCTGAGTGCTGAGTGCTGAGTATTGAGTGCTGAGTGCTGAGTGCTGAGTGCTGAGTAAGAAGTTAGGAGGCGCGGTGATGTGAGAACGGTAATTTAATATACAGAATTGTGTGTACTCTTAAAATGTAATAAGTTGCGAGTACAAAAATTATCTTTCTACTCTGCTCTAAAAATAGAGGCGCAAGCGATACTGAAACCTCTGTGACACCTAACCTCTTACTCAGCGCTAAATACTCAGCACTCAGCACTCAATACTCAGCACTCAGCACTCAGCACTCAATACTCAGCACTCTTAACTATTAAAATGTACCGTACAATTCTTTTGGCGAAGATTCATAACTGCACTCTGACAGCAGCGAACATAAATTATGTAGGTAGCATTAGCATCGACCAAGTATTATTAGATAAATCTGGAATTTTACCTTATGAACAGGTGCAAGTCGTCAACGTCAATAATGGTGAGCGTTTCACGACTTATGCAATTCCTGCACCAGCAAATTCTGGAGCAATAGAACTAAATGGGGCTGCGGCACGTCTAGGCATTTCAGGGGATCGGCTGATTATAATGACTTACGGGCAGTTAACAATGGAAGAGGTAAAAACTTACTCTCCTACTGTTGTACTTGTAGATGAAAAAAATCGACTTTTAGAGGTACGACGCTATTCAGACCTGCTCGCGTCTTTATAACCGAATCAAGATAATGTCTAATGAAAGAAATATCACCAACTGGAAACCTACCTCAAAACTTTGGAGCAAAGATTTCTTTGTGCGAAAGCCAAGTAGGGAATTTTGCCGTACAATTTTGGGGTGTGCGAGGTTTAATTCCGACACCAGGTAATTCTACGAATCGTTACGGAGGTAATACTGTTTGTGTTGAGATGTTTGTTGCTGGTAAGCACTTGATTTTTGATGGTGGTACTGGTTTAAGAAGCTTGGGTAAAAATTTGCAGCTTTTGAATTGTTCTTTAAGCACGCATTTGTTTTTTACCAACTCCCAGTCCAACCGTATCCAAGGATTTCCATTTTTCGCTCCTGCGTTTGTTTCCAACAATAATCTTTACATTTACGGTAGCGCTGCAAGTAACGGCGCCTCAATTAAGCAGTGTTTGGGAGACCAAATGCTACAACCGCACTTCCCGTATCCACTACAAGTTATGCAATCAGAGTTAGCATTCTGTTACCTAACTCCGAACCGCGTGATTACACTTGATGATGTGACGATTAGTACTGCATTAATTAACCATACTCAGAAATCAATTGGGTATCGCGTAACTTGGCAAGAGTATAGCGTTGCTTATATTACAGATTTGAGTAAGAATATTGATGACGTTAAACTAGCAAACGTAATTGATTTGGTGCAGGGAGCAGATTTGCTAATTGCTAACGCAACTTATACAGAACTGACACCAAGAAACCATCAAAATGATGATTTCCCTTGGCAAGCAGCTGTTGATTTAGCACTGAAAAGTGAGGTTAAACGCTTAATTATTTCGCATCATCACCCTGATGACGATGATGAATTTCTTGACGTAGTACAAGCGAAAGTCAAATCGGTCTTTGATGAAGCAATATTAGCGCATGAGGGGCTAGTTATAAGTATAGATAGTTAAGTTTTCAACAATGTCTTAGAACTTTATGACATTTATGAGATTTATGATCAAATTCAGTAAAATTAAGCGAAGTAAAGTCTAATTTCTATCTTGTCAAAAATAAGACTCCCGACAACTAACGCGGAGTATGTCGGGAATCTTAGTTTTAAGCTGGTTGAAACAGACTTTGTGATACTGGAGCAATCGCGCGTGAGACTTGAGCTAGCTTTTCGCCGACTGCCCCACTCATTAGGAGTTCTTTTGTTAAAGCAATACCTGTTTGCATATCTTGACATATACCACTACGCCACAAGTAGAATCCTCCATTCCATAACGCACTTTGCATAACTTCACAAGATTTACCCGCAAGCGTTGCTTTGATTTCTAATATCAACTCTTCTGTTGTTTTTAACGGTACGTCGTGCGCTGTAAAGTTATATTCACGAGGCGCCAAATGCAACCGCTCAGTTAACTGAATTTCTGGTGCAACTGCATCAAGATTTTGAGACCATAAACCAATTATTGCTGTACGGTCGCGCGGTAAATCACAACTACCTTCCAAGCCTTTAACAGTCGTATATTGAGTAATACCCTGTAAAGAATTAGCGATTTGAAACATTCCTTCGGTTGGTGGATGAACGAAGCCAGAAATAATATGAGCATCACCCAAGTAAGGGTTCCATATCAACTCCATTGTGGCAAATGGAGGTCTTTTACCCAACTGGTCACGGTATTCCCAAATTGAATTAGTCAAAGGAAAATGTCTGGGTGTATATACTAAAGCAATACCAGTTTGCTCAAATACTTCTTGGGTTTTCTCAAACGACATTCTTGTCCAGTCAACCCCTAATCCTTGCCAAACTTCAACCAAAGGTAAACCATATTTGGTTGGTAAACGGTTTCCACCATGCATCACAACAGGTTGTCCTGCTGCTGCAAGTAATAAAGCAGTAATTGGACTAATTGGAAGAGTGCGAGTGCGACCATCGTAAGGTATACCCAAAACGATAACTTTTCGTAGCGCAACTGGTTTAAGCTTGGGTCCTAGCTCATTATACGCATCGAGCATTCCCGCTAACTCCTCACCAGTTGGGCGCCGGATGCGGTGAGCAATCATAAACGCACCAATTTGTGCTGGTGTTGCTTCACCCAGCAACATCATTCTAGTAGCAACAGCAGCCTCAGTGCGAGTTAGATTTTCATTCGTATGGTTTCCACTGCCTACCTTTTTTAGCAATTCCCGAAATTTATTACTCATGGTAAAAATCCAAAATAGTATGACTAATAGTTAGCTTGCGTTTTGCATATCCAAATTAAACTGAGGTGGTATATGTTGACGCACTAGTTGCCAGAAATGTTTAATTGGAGGAATTTGCAAACGGTCATTAGTAGTCACCATTACGACTCGACGGGTAAAACTTGATGTCGTATCTGATAGGACATTAGTATTGTTAGCAAGGGGACGAACAGCAAGAGTTGGGTCATTGCGTGCTTCAACTAAAGCTGAATATGGTAGTAACGCAACAAACTCACCTTGTCGAACCACTCCTCTAAAAGCATCAAGCGTATTTACTTCTAAAGCCGCTTGTAAAGTTGCTTCGAGTCGTTCAAATTTATCCTGTACTAACCTTTGCATTCCATACCCGTCTTTGAATACAACCTGCGGGTAATTAACTAAGTCCGACCAGGGAATTATGTCATGTTGTGCTAAAGGATGGTTAACTGCGATCAAAACTTCGATTGGTTCCTCGTACAGTGTTTCCACAATCATTTCGCGACCCGTAGTCAAGAAACGATTGTTCATTACAATTGCCAAGTCAACCAAACCGTCCTTAAGAACTTTCAGCGCGCGGTCGCTTCCTAGGGATGTTACCCGTAACTGTACATCTGGGTAATCGTGGCAAAATTGCTGTAATACTGGCGGCAAATAATAAGCACATAGCGAGTGTATCGCTGCAACACATAGCTCTGGTTGTTTTCCAGACACTAAATCAGCAATTTCCTGCGTTGCGCTTTGCCATTCAGCACATATTTTACGCGCGCGCGGCAATAACCGCTCACCCGCAAGCGTCAATTTTGCCTGACTCGTGCGATGAAAAAGTTCACATCCCAAGTCACCTTCTAATGCCTGAATTTGACGACTGATAGTTGATTGCGTGACACCGCATTTACGTGCGGCGCCTTGAAAACTACCAGCCTCAGCAATACCCAGAAAAGCTTGCAGCTGCTCTAGTCGCATTGTTTATGTAGCCTGAATTACATTTGTGGCTTTCATCAACTTAGCGGATTTGACACTAAGTTTTAGTAGATTTTGTTACATCTTGCTTCTTCACCACCACTTTTTCGAGTAGCAGTAATGTTCGGTTATTTACGTTCGACACGGTAAAATAACCGAGTTTTTGACGAAATCTGAGTATCAGAGAATTCTAAATATTTTCTTAAAAAATAATTCAGTCTCTGCAAAAAATTAACATTTTATAACATTTTCTTAATTCATTATTAAATATTTGTCTTATAGCACAATTATAGTGCATTTGTACCAAAGTTGTGGCATACGGTAAAAGAAAAAATTTTTAGAGCAATAAACCGGGCATGATGTCAGAAGTCAAAAAGCTTTATATTGTTCGCGCTTTAATAAGCCTAAAAATATGAAGTGTATGTAGACCATAAACTGGCACTTTTCATTTTAAAGTTTTTTTAAAATTTGTACTGATAACTTTGCACTCTCTACATAAAACAATCAACAGGCAGCAATATTTTTCAGTGTATATTCGTAAGCATTAAATTTAATTAAGTTAAATAAATAACATTAACATCCTAAAAATAAAAATCAAAAAAATCAGGGATACCTCTGGTGTCAGAAGTGAGAAAAAGCTTGCACAATAGGCACATCAACAACAAAAATGTTAGTCAGTTTTAAAGAGAATGATTATGCAAGTTAAAAAGATTGTAAGTAAAGCAGCTATCGTATCGGGTGTAATTTTGTCTGCCGCTATTGTAAGCCGCCCTGCAACGGCTGCATCTTTTCAGGTAACAGTCGAAAACCCAGGTGTAATGAATACAAATTTATCACTTCTGAAAGATGCCTACGTACAAAATTTTGATGGACAAGCATCTGGTTTTAACCAAAACGGTTTCACGTGGATTGCTAATGGGCAAACGATTGGTCAATATAGTAATGTTTTAATCATGAACGCAGACCAATACGGCGGTGCTGGTGGAACTGGAAAGTATTTCGATGTGGATCAAGCCAGATCAGGTAAAGCGAAACAAACATTTTCTACCCTGAAACTGACAACCCCACAAAAGTACTTCGGATTTTGGTGGTCGGCAGGTGACGGTAATAACGTACTAGAATTTCTTTCAAAAGGTGAAACTGTTTACAAGATGACTACTAAGGATGTAGTTGATATAATAGGCAAACTATCGAATAAACAGGCATACTACGGTAATCCGAATTCGCAATTTGGGGGTCTAGATGGTAATGAAGCCTTTGCTTTCATTAACTTCTACGATACTGATGGAACCTTTGACGAAATTAAATATACCAACATAGGTGGAACTGGTTTTGAGTCAGATAATCACACAATAGCTGCTGGTTACATTCGTGCTGTTCCTGAGTCTTCTGCGGTGTTAGGTATTGGTTCGATTGCTTTTCTTGGAGCTGCTTCAGTTATGACTCGTACAAGGAAGAAAAAGACTATTTTGGAATTGTCCTAAGTGCGCGTTGATTTTCCTAGAGGATATGTTGACATCGATTATCCTCTAGGAAATCCGCTGCTTGCACGTATATAAAAATATAAACAAGTATAAAAACTACACTATTTGTACAGATTAATTATATAAAATAGCGCTTTTTATGCGTTCAGGGAGTGTTTCCGGAGGAGAATAAACACTTAATTTTAATTTCAAAAAGTAATAATAATTACCTTTTTGAAATTAAGAGACTATTCGCAGTGCATTATTTATCCTGCACCATCCAAGTCAAGAAACCAAGAATTTGTTCAACTGGAGGTAAAGGATAATCGTTTAAATCAATCGTAACAGTTTTATTAACTAACTTAAGAAAACGCCATTGCGTACCACTGGTAATACAGCCATAAATTGTTGTAATTGGAGCAGAATTAAATTCATTAAATCTTTGTGCTGCCACCATTTCTGCTATACATTGCCCAACACCTGATTTTAAATCAGCTTTTTTTGCTTCTACAAGCACAACTACTGGCGCCTCAATTTCCATAAGTTCTGGAGAACGACTAATCAAAAAGTCGCATCTGCCATTTAGACCAACGCTTTCATCAACATCAAAGCTTTCACCAGAAAATAAGCTAATTTGACGTTCCATAATTTTACGCACTTCTAAAAGCACAGGACTTATTATCAATTCTGAACGTGCTTTTTCACTTCCTGTTGCAGCTGCTAACGGTAAACTTTCTTGCAAAAATTCTGTCAGTGTAGAGCTAGCAGCAATTGGCTCTATAGCAGGCAAAAACCGAACGTTTTCAACTGTCTTTAAATCAAATGCTTTCTTAACTTTACCAATTGTTGAAAAATCATTGTAAGCCATAAATCATTAATACTTTATAATTTAGATTACCTTCAAAGGTTTAAGTTAACTCCCGTTTTTGTAACTGTTCAAGTGGCGCCAAATTTTTCAAAGCTGCTAAAGCGTGTAAGCGTACTTGGGTATTATCATCAGCAAGTAATACAGTTAATGGTTCAACTGCATCAATTCTAGCAAGTTGTCCCAAAGACAAAGCAATTGCACTTCTAACGTTATTGAAAGAACAAGCTGGATGCTTTTGACGTAGCATTTCTAGTAAAATATCGGCGGCTTTGTCAACTAAAGGTTGCTGAACTCGTCCTAGAACAGTAACAATTTGCTCGCATAGAGTCTGTGATTTGATAATATCAAGCGCTTGTTGTAGATATTCCAAGCCGGAAATAGTGCCAACCCATGAAAGCGCGCGGATTGTTTCTATTTGTAACTGCACTGGCGCCTGTTGCGATATGAGCAAATGATACAAATGATGTGCCGCAGCATCATTACCTATCCGCGATAGAGAAACAGCTGCTGCATTTCGTACTCCCAAATCACTATCATAAAGTTTGGGTTGTAGTAATGCGACTAAATCTAACTCAGAATTATTTAAATCACGACGGTAACTTAACCCTGTAATAGCTGTGCGCCTAACTTGTGCTGATTTATCGTCTAAACTACGTAAAAGTACTGTAACAACGCGCGGGTCATGAAAACTACTTAACGCTTCAATTGCTGCTGCACGAACGGCAACTTGAGAATCAAAGGCAACACTCAACAACGGTTCAATAGTGTCTTTGTTACGAATGTAACACAGTGCTTGCGTAGCTAATAATCGGGTATCCTCTGTTACAAGCAAATCCGAAAGGGATTTTATCGCTTGTCCACCAAGTTGCCCTAGTGCAGCAGACGCTATTGACCTTAATTCTTCCGAGCGGTCAGTTTGAATTAACTCTATCAATGCTGGAATTGCCTCGGTGTTTTTGAGTTCTCCTAAAATTCGCACCGTGTACCAACGTAACTCGTCTTCAAGCGTATCATCCGATAATATTTCTACAAGCTTTGCAATTGCTGCACTTCCTAACCGATTAAAAACTTTGGCAATTTCCCAACGAGAATGAAAATCACCATGCTCAAAAATCAACAGTGCTAATTCGAGCAAATCTTCTTGGCACTCGATTGTATTAGTATGATTTGAATTTTCTGAAATTAATGCGAAGAGCAGTTGATTCAAGGACGACCAATCGGCAGTATCGCGCGCTACTTGCGCTTGGGTTAAAAGCTGGCTGATATTATTCACGTCTTCTATTAGTTACTCTTATGCTTATTATTAGTCAATTCTCGTATAGTTCAATATATCGAAATGTTTTTGGCTTTAAGTTCAGATAATTTTATGCGTATATTACATAGCTAGCATCCGTATTTTGCACAACTCACAATATTCCGTAACAATTTATACGATTTTTACTCTCACTCAACATTAACTCAAGTTATGTAAAGAGTTACTAACCCAGTATCCAAACCTCGCTTCCTGCTTCTTTACAAACTTTAAAGGTATAGGACTTTTAGCTATTTTACGATTTAAGCTATCCCTATGCCTTAAATAACCGCTTAAGAGAGGCTTATGTGATAGTCATAAATGTTACCGTAAATTCCTGAGTTACTTATAAATAGCCTTTTTCCCTTTATATCAAGGCTTTAATTCCCCTTTGGTTCTAAAAATAAGCGAACGCCCAGTGATAAATTAAATGATTGGAGAATAGAGGATGGATTTGTATTGGAGAGCGATTTAACTGACATCCTCTGGGAGCAATATAGGAGATAGCAGGTAAAATCGAAGACATAAGCTTTCCACGCGAGACAGTCAATGGTAGAACAACTGATTGGGAAACGAATTTCTATCCCCGGACAATTCACAGCTCGAGTTACTGTCGAATCGGTTACAGTTGTAGATGATACCGTATTGCTACAGGTACGTACAACTGAAGGCGAATTGCGTGAAGCTATTTTAGGTAGCTCGGACATTGAGGAAATTTTAGCTCATCAACAGCAAACGAGTGCCACAACTGTCGATGCTAATTCATTTTTTCTGTTTATTGAGTCAGCACGGATAAAAACAGCGTTTGCTTATGACCCGCATTTTGCTGTAAGTCTTAGTGGTGTGCGTCCCTTACCTCACCAGCTAGAAGCGGTATACGAGCGAATTTTGCCCCAGGTGCGGTTGAGATTTCTGTTGGCAGATGACCCAGGCGCCGGTAAAACTATTATGGCGGGGTTGTTGTTGAAAGAACTTAAACTGAGAAATGCTATTGACCGCGTGTTAATTCGGCTCTTCCGTACATAGCGTGCTAAATCTGTTGGTAAATTAGCTTGTAATCATTGCTATGCTTATCTTACAGCCATTAGTGCTTTGACAAAAATCAAATTACTAAAATTTCAACTATAAGTACCTGTAAGCCCTGATTTTAAAGGAAAACTATCGATTTTAATTAAAATTTAGCACGCTATGTACGGAAGAACCGACATTTTTCACAAAGCGTAATTAAATTTCCTGGTCTATTACTTCTGTCTGGTTGGCTTTTCCAATATCCAATATGATGAATTTGTAAAACTTCTGACTTACCTTTACAGTTGGGATTTTGACATTTATAACCATCACGATGTCTAATATAACATGTTAAGTTATAATAACCTAGTTGCTCGCCTTCTTGATATTGCTTGCCTTCTATTTCTGGATTTTTTATTTTTTGAATATCAAAGTTTGCTGTTTCAACAATAATTTTTTTTACTGGCAATCTTAATTTAATTCTTTCAACAATCTTTAAATGAGCATCAAGTTTATGTTGAATTGATGGAGCCAGCCACCCAAAATTACGTATACGATTGTCAAATCTAGGTGCGCGATGTCTTAATCTATTTCTTCTTTGTCTACGATACTTTGAACGCTCTGTAATACGTTCTGACACTCCGTCTAATAATTCTAATTCTCCGCCAATTAATTCATGTGATTCAGTAATTGCACTAAATCCTATATGTTGATAACCAGCGTCAATTCCAAGTGTTACTTCTTGTTTGTAACCGCTAGAACCGTAATTTAATTGAATAGTAAAAGGGTCACGCCCAACAATTTTGGCTTTTCCTGAAGATAAAAGTAACCTGGCTCTTCGAGGTGATGTTGGCATTAACGGTTGACCATGTTTGTTGATAACTAATACTTTCATTGTTTTGTCGTTGTTGAACTAATAAAGAGTTCATCCCTTATAGGTGGTTTTCTTCTCCCAAGGGGAGACACTACGTGAACGTCAATGTTTTTTGAGGTTTTAAAGTAGCAACACTTCGTCCTTGCTCCAGAACTATGTTTAATCACCACCCGCAGTGTTCAATGCTAGAAAACGGTTTACCAGACCAGGGTAAGCGCATCTAAATTTGTATTAACCAATACAGATTTTTTAGCTTAAAAGTGGATTTAGCAATTAGAATTTAGTACAAAAAGAATATTTAAAATAAATGCACTAATTGAACATCCGAATGCTTGTATATTTGGACGTTACATTCAATGAAGATGCATGTCGTGTTCGTAATGGTCATGCTCCACAAAACTT
>NZ_JBXXZH010000312.1:0-9758 GCF_059640475.1 Calothrix sp. CBUCES-K 9914 | reverse complement strand
TGACTTTATGATAACGGTTTTGCAGGAAGATATCTCAAACGGGCGCCAGACTCGCTTACAAAACCCAGATTTTATCAACGAAAACTTCCGAGTAATTAAATGGACGGCGCATAACCCTAAAAAACCCGCCCAAAAACAAGTACGCTTAACTAAGTACGCTGTCTTTACACATCCAGGTTCACGTACAAAAACTTCTGCTTTCAGTATTCCTATCTACAGTATCAAAGATGAATTTGCTTCCGATAAGTTCTACACTAAATATACAAAACAAGATGTATTAGGTGGTATATACGAATCTGGTGGTAAAGAACACGGTAAAGTTGAACCCCTTGCTTACCTAACTCGACAAGGTTTAGAAGAAGCATTGATGGAAGGAACTGTATTAATTAATTTCCCTGATGGTACTAGTGGGTACTTTAATGTAGACAGAAGTAATGAAATTGCTTTTGTTAAAGGTGTAAACCCAAGAAACCAAAAGCGCTACTGGTATTTTAGAAAGGTTGACGCTATCAAAGGTTATGGTTACAAAATTGATGCAAAAATCTCCATTAAACCTGGTGTTACCTTTGCTGGTGATGTTCTAAATATTGGCTTGGGTCGTATGATTGTGTTAGATGGAGGAAAAGGCAATAGTAGGCGCCTGCGAATGGCTGTTATTGCTGATACTGGTGGTGCTTTTTTACCAAGTTTGTACCAACTTGATTATCTTTCGGGTGTTTTTAAGAGCAAAGGTGATTTTCAAGACTATGTTCGTACTCTTCCTGAATTTGCGAATGCGTACATTTTAGTCAAAAAATAACCAGAAACCGGGTTTCTCTGTACTAACTATTACAATCCTCAACGTTACCAAAAGAAACCCGGTTTCTTCAGAACCAAAAATATATTCTCCTTCGGTTAAACAAGTTGTACGAACATGTTCTCGGATGCATCTAAATAACCAAGTTCTATCGCACGGTCTAAAGCCTTTCCGATACTCCAAGGCTCAAAATTGCTAGCTCCCTCCCAATGGTGATGATTAGATATATCTGGTTCGTTCCAACCCTTAGTCCAATAACCAAACTCCCAAACTGTCATCATTGGGTCAAATGTAAATTCTTTGTTTTCCATAACGAACTAAGACAATTTATTGTTAATAGTATTGGTCAAATATTTTGAATTATAGATTATAAATATCAATAATTCCTTCAGCTAGGTGTTTTATTTTTTGCACAAGCTCAACAGGTTCGATTACTTTTACTTCACCTCCAAAACCAATTATCCATCGTAAAAAGTCAAATTCGTCTAGTGACCATTTTGGTAAAATTACTTCAAAGCGGTGGGGGAGTGTTTTGTTACCTGTTGGACGTAGGGTAAAGATTGATTTTTTGGAGTTGGGTGACGATAGTATGGGTTTGATAGGGGGAGACATTTTGATTTGCAAAAATCTTTTAGTTGCTTCGGTAATGAATGGGTAAATTTTATCACTAAACCATAGTTCGACTTTGACGGTTACTTGAGCGCGTATTTCTTTTCTGGGACTGAGAAATTTTTGTTGGTCGCTGGGATTATAGCCTAAGTATATTCCAGCACTGTGTTTGAGTAAAGTTTGCAATTTGGATAATGCTTTTTCTTGTTCACGAAGACTTCTTGAGAGTGTTTGTGGTCTTCCTAGAAATAATCTATCGAGACGTTCAAATTTAAATAAACCTGGTTTATCTCCTTGTACACATTCATATCCTAGATACCATGCTAAATTAGAGAAGGTAATTTGTAACGGGTAAGCTAAGAAAAAGCTCTTTTCATCATCTTTGTATTTAGCGGCGCCAGGAAAACTACCAAGTTCGAGTAATTTACCCTGCACAATAGCCAGTTCTAGTTCGCTAATACTATTAGTAAGTGCATGTTTAGGTAAATAGTCAGAGTCTATTTTAGAACTATTTGCAATCGCTCGCACAGGGTAGATATTATCTATTGTTTCGATTAATTTAGAATTAAGTAATCGCTGTTTGAATGTATCATATACTTCTAATGCTAACGGGTCATCAAGGCTGTTTGCATGAGATTGGAGAATATCAAAAACCCTGATGAGTTCAGATTGTGAGAGAATTGCTGTACCGATAAAGTAACCTTGACGCATGGAATATTCGGGTAATATTTTATATGGCTTTAAAACTTTCTCAATATCTTTACGGACAGTATCAAGTTCGTTTTCAGCATCGTAAATGACTCCAGCTTGCACAAGTGCTTTCGTGAGGGTTTTGAGTTGTCCTTGTTCTGTATTCGTTAAAAATGGTTGTTGAATACAAGTGTGAATTATTCCAATTAAACGGTCGAACGGTTGTTTGTCTGAGTACGCATGTGTTACTGTACAAGTAACCTCTACATCTTTTACTGGTTCTGACTTATTGCTAATAATGCCTTGAGTTGCTAACCAATTTAAATCGGCGCCTATTTCTTGTGCATCTGCATAAACTCCACCACGCAGTTTTGCCATAACAGCAGTAATTTCTTGAATATCATTCGTAAACTGTGGTGTATAACCTAAAATGTTTTCTAACAAACTTGGATTTATCGTTTGTAAACTACCCAAACCAGAATATTTAATAATTAAAGCAATTAAATGTAGTAAACGCTCAAAATCTAATAAGTTACTATATTGATGAAAAGTAATCTTTTTATGCTGCGTGCGATTATTGCTATTAATAATACTGCGGGGAAGCTTTTGAATTAACTTGTTAATTTCTGTAACAGTAAATTTGGGTGAAGTCACATCTATAGTATTGACCATAGCAAACCCTTCTGCGGTAATAGGAGGAAAAGCTTGCAGTACTTTGTACATACTATCAATAATAGCTTCGGGAACATGACGAGTACGCTCCTTATTCCAACTCAAGCAAGTGTGCAGAGGTGTATTCAAATGCCATGCTATCCAAGTTAAGTTTGCAGAACTCTTCTTAACCTTTTGTAAAAAATCGATACGAAACGCGCGTTTAAAGTTAGTAGCATCATAAATAATACTTTTCCCTGCTTCTAGTGCCGTAATAATACGGTTAATGGCAGTTGTTTCAATAACTTGCCAATCACCTTGAATTTCGGCGGTGCCGTACAATTCCTCGCGAATAGCATCTGTAGAAACAATCTGATAACTTCCAGTTTGAGATATCAAATGTGACAAAGTAGACTTACCGCTACCAGGTACACCAACAATAAAATGGGCTATAGTAGACATTTTTCATACATCATAAAAATCTTCTCTCTCAATATAAACCCAGTCCAACATATTTTCCACATTGTCACGCGAATGAGAAACAAAGTATGATGAATTATAAAAATATGTAGGTGGTGCCACGCACCCTACTTTTTGTCGTTCGCGTTGAAACACTGGTAGTTAAAGTTTTGGTGAGTTACATTGAGAAAGATATATACGGTGAGCGGTGAAAGATGAGTAATTATGTGACTTATATGCACCTTTTGACTGCGCTGCATACTGGCAGTAGTAGTAATGAGGGTAATTTGATGGGTATTGCGCGTGAAGTGCATACAGAGTTTCCGTATTTACCTGCTTCTGGAATACGTGGCAAAAATCGTGCGGAGTTGGAGTCTTTGTATCCAGGTGAAGCGAGTATATTTTTTGGACAAAAGATAAAGGATGGGCAGCAACCTACTGAAGGAGAAGTTTGGTTTGCTGATGCGACGCTGTTGTTTTTTCCTATTGCTTCTTTAAGTCATCATTTGATTTGGATAAGTTGTCCTCTTTGGTTGGAACGTTGGAATCGTTGGTTGAATGGTAGTCCTTTACAAGGGTTTGTAAAAGAATCTAGGAAGGTGTTATCGGGTAATAAGTCAGCGGTGATTACGTTTGATTCTAATAGGCTTTATTTGCAAACCGCGTTGTTAGAGAAAGAGGATTTGGAGGTTGTTAATGCTTCTGTACTTGATAAGTTGTTACAACCTTTGAGTGCTAATAGTGCCATGATTTATGAGATTGCGAAGAAGTTAGTTATTTTAACTGATGAGGATTGTATTGCTTTGGTAGAAACTGGTTTGCTGCGAGAGGTTAGAGTTGCTTTGGAAGATAATTCTAAAACTGTTAAGGGTGGTTCGTTCCGTTCTGAAGAAGCTATTCCACCTGAAAGTGTATTATTTTTTCCTTGGGGATTAAAAAGAGTTAAGGAACCTGAAAAAACTGCTAATGTTCGTGATGCTTTACATAGTTTATTGAATGAACGTTTGCAGTTTGGCGGTTTGGAAGGTTTGGGTCGAGGTTGGGCTAATTTAACTACAATATTACAAAAGGATGGCTAATAATGAAACTTGATTCACGTCATTTTAGTAACAAAGCATATGCTGCTTTGACTAGTTTAGCAGATGAGCTTGATAGTAATTATCATAAAAAAGCTAGTGGTTTGGTTCAAGGTTTGACTACTTATATTTCTACTTGGGGTTTACATCGGTTGAGTGGTGATGCCAAAAAGTTTGAAAAAGGCAAAGCTGAGGATACTAAGTATAAGAGTAAGGTTTACAAAGATTTTTTAATTGCTCTCAAAGATTTTCAAGGCGCCAATTTTAATGTAGATGATGAGGGCTGTTTTCTCAATATGGATTTTAAAGATTATACAGCTACTAATCGTTTGGCAATTGAATTAGCACGTGAATGGTCTTTTTGGGCGCCTGTTATTTTAGGAGAAGCGGAGGAATAATTATGCAGAAGGAATGGCAGAGTTTTTTAGATAAACTCAAAAAAGATAACAACCCTTTGTATGATTTATTAAGAGATTGCAGTATTTGTGTAGATGGTAATGATTTAAAGTTATGTACACCTAACGAAGTAAAAAAGAATGAAGTTAAAAGCAAGTTGGGTAAAATTAAAGCGAAAATGTCTCCTCATTGGCAAAATAAACGTATAAATGTAGATGTTGAAATTCCGAAACCAACTATGGCACCACGACGTATAATACCATCTCCTGCATCAAAAAGTGTAGTTAAAAATCCACTACAAACTCTGAATTTTACAAAATTTGGAGTTGATAAGAAGAAGAATGAGTTAGCGAAACCTGTACTCGAAGCCGCAGTCTCAGCAGATAAAACCTGTGCTACTGTTTACAATCTTCTCACAGAGAGAACTAAAAAAATAGCAGGTGCCAATGTAATAACAGTAAAATTTCCTTGGCGAGTGCGTGTTGGTGGAATGCGAGGTTTTCGTGAATTACTACTACCTGCACTTCACCCTGTATATGGTATTCCTTATATTACTTCTAGCAGTTTGAAAGGCGCCATTTTAGCAGCGGCAAAAAAACTTAAGCTTGATAGCGAAGCAGAAATTAATCGTATTTTAGGAACACTTGAAGGTGGTATTGGTAGCGTCCAAATTCTTGATGCTTTTCCTACTGCACCTTGTCTAAGTTTAGATATAGCAAATCCACAATGGCATTGGCAAGAAAATATAGTTACATATAATGCAGTGCCTCATAATTTACTATCAATGGAAGAACCAACAATCCTTATTGGTTTAACTCAAACTAGTCGCGTTAAGAACTCAGAATCTGCCCAGAATGATATCAATAAAGTTAAAATTTGGTTAAATAAAGCTCTATCACTAGGTATTGGTTCGCGAGTTAGTAGTGGATATGGACGTTTAAATAGTACCGAAAACTTGCCTCACTCTTCGTCACATGAATTTGAATTATGGACACAAGGAATATATGGCGCCGAAAAAGTAGAATTCCGTCCAGTAGCATTACGCGGAATGTTAAGATATTGGTTTAGAGCTTTAGCGTTAGGAATTTATTCACCCGCTCAATGCAAAGAACTCGAAGCAACATTATTTGGTACAATTGAACCCAAAAGTCGAGAAGGTAGTATACGCATCGCTGTAGAACTTGAAAAGCCTTCACAGCAAAAACAATTATTTTACTACAAAGGTAAAATATTGCTCGGCGCCAAAACTCCAGAACACCTGACTTTAATTCAATACATCTTACAACTATCATCGCATTTAGGAGGTATCGGTCGAGGTTCCCGGCGCCCATTAAATTGGAATAGTCCCAGAATGCGAGGATGTCACTTTGAATTAAACGATTTTATTTTACCTGCTGATAAAACAGTATGGGAGGAGTTTATTGCACAAGTTCGCAAAGCTTTTATTGCACTTTGTTCTGTAAAAGAGGCACCAGTACAAATCAATCCAGATAATCCACGTTCGCAAGATATATTAAATAAACAAGCTCACATATATATTACCATCGACCAGAATTTAAAACACTCTAAAACGGTTACAGACTGGGAGAACAAAGGTAACACTTCAGAAGTTAGAGGTAAAGCCTTAAATTTACTTTATGGTAACAATAACTTTAAAGGAGTTAATCGTCAAGGAATTGGAAACAGTGAAGTAGGAGGTAAATTTGGAACTCCATCCTTTGTCATTATCAAATCTAATTTTCCAAAGCAGAGCGATAATTACCAAACGGTGACAATTTTTGGAGTTAATAATAAAGCTCGCAAGAAGTTTGTTGAAGCTTTAGGTGCCGATTATATTAGAGTCTGGTAAAAACAATTATTACTCAACAAATAATGACAATTTTAATCGCCAACATTGGAACCTCTGACCTATCAATTAAAATCGACAACTATTATATTCCCGTCGGTTTTGATAGAAGTGAACCAAATATTGATTATTTCGGACTAGATGACAACGAAAAAACAATTTGGGAAAATGAAATGCGACGCAGTTATATTGTCGAATACCTGTGTCCTGAGTTAAATATCACACTTAACAACGGCAGATTCTCATTTAGAGAACTCACCCTCAAAATACTAGAAGCTTACGAAAAAGACGAAGAAACATGGTATAACCGTATTCGTCCTGGTCGCATCTGGGGTGTAATAAAATCAGCAATAGAACCAAAATTTAGAGTCAACGAAGTATACCTCTTTGTAACAGACCAACCAGAAACCGAAAAACAAGGTTATCCTTCAGACTCAATTCACTTATTTGATATCCTAGAAAAATGGTTTAGGCGCCAAACTCCCAACCTCAAACTACACAAAGAAATCATACCTACAAATATCCCTGCCAACAAACAAGACCCGCTACTAAATTATTATTATCACTTCTTCAACCGTATAAACACTGATGAGACACTATTAATTAGCATAAAAGGTGGTACACCACAAATGCAAACAGCTTTAAAAATGCAAGCAATAGCATCTGGAATACCCAAACAGCTTTTTATCGACCCAGAACTTTCTATCAAAAACATATTAGCAGGTACACCATCTGAATGTAAATTAACATCTTACTGGCGTTACATGAGAACACAGAAATATCAGGCAGTTAAACTGTTATTAGATGAACGTTGGGATTTTGATGGCGCCAAACAAATATTAAAAGAATGGGATAAAGTATTAGATTTTGTAATTAGAGAAAAAGGAGCCGAAGACGACATAAAATCTGGTAAACTGAGACTAGATAAAATAATTGCAGCCTTAAATGTTGGTGTTCATTATATGAATCTCGACTACGACAGCGCATTAACAGAAAAAAACTCACAATTTAACTGTTTAGGGGGCGCCGAAGAAACATTCAAAGTCTGGATAACAAATCAAGGAGATGAAAAACTATTAAACTTGTACACACAATGTCGTATATACTGGCAAATAAATCAAATAGCCAACTTCCTAGCAAGAATGTCATCATTCTATGAAGCAACACTAGACCGTTTAATAAAAATCTTAAACGGACAAAAATATTTTCATACCCAAGATGATAGTTTAAATATACCCTTAGTACGTCAAGACATAGGAGAAACCTTGTGGAACGAATTTTATAACGACCAAAAAGAATACAGTACAGAATTAAGAAACTATCAACAGCCAAATGCCAAACCAGTAAAATTACACAACCGTTTTGCCAAACGTAACTTTATAGATAAACTACTTATACCATCTCGCAACATTAGTAATGAAAACTGGAACTTGGTATTAACCTCACTACAAAGCTTAGACTTTTGGGCACAACAAAGAAATGAAATAATGCACTATTCCATAGGCGTATCCAAACAAAAAATGCACGAATTATGGAATAATAGAAGTAGAGCAAATAATCATGCATGTCCACCAGGTAAAATCATCGAAGTCATGGGAAACATTTGTCAAAGCCAGCTAAAACTAGTTCGAGACCAATATCAACAAAACTTTGTAGACAACAAAACCAATTTATATCTATACTCAGATATCCAACAATGGGTATTTCAACAACTACACCAAGACAGTAAACTGTAAATATAGCAATGGTGCCCACCAAATTATGTCATTGCGCCCACCTACCTATGTCATGCTGAACGCAGTGCAGCATCTCATAAATCTCAAAATTTCTGAGAACCCAACTCACAAAGCATAAAAAACGAACGTTCAGTTAGAACCAGAGTGTGACAAGTCTATATATATCAGGATTTGTGGCGCCATAATCAAAACCCCAAACAAACTATACTTTTACACCGCATGTCAGACCAAAGAAACGCCGTTTTAATTAGACAAATATCTAAATAGTGCGAGGAGTTTTCAAAATGCCCGAAAAGCCTATTATTGCGTTTTATCCCTCGCCGCCTTACTGTGTAAAGCTTTCAAGCATTTTTTTAGACCCTAAACCCTTGTTTCAGGCGATGATTTTGGTATCCCTCGCAAACCGCCTCTGGACACCTTGCCTTGTAAGGATTTAAAATCAGGGGGTTGCTTCTTTAATTAGAAGTAGATGTCATGGAAACTATTAGTTCTCATTTTTTCAAGATTTACTTTAGCAGTTGCTTCTTTAATTAGAAGTAGATGTCATGGAAACTAATTGGTATACTTGCAACCCTAGGATTCTACGGGGTTGCTTCTTTAATTAGAAGTAGATGTCATGGAAACGCCTGCAGCTCGACGCGCTGGGCAGCGATGACCTGCTGTTGCTTCTTTAATTAGAAGTAGATGTCATGGAAACGTATTTGAAGGGCAAGGCGCACGAGACCCGAGACCTCTTATTGAGTTGCTTCTTTAATTAGAAGTAGATGTCATGGAAACCTTTCATTACCTTTACAAGGTAGTTCTTGAAAATATGTTGCTTCTTTAATTAGAAGTAGATGTCATGGAAACGTCCACCCGATAGCCCCGCTTTTTCAGATGCGCGAGCCAGGTTGCTTCTTTAATTAGAAGTAGATGTCATGGAAACTACGTCCAGCGCGTGGTAGAGGCACAAGAAAAAGAAGGTTGCTTCTTTAATTAGAAGTAGATGTCATGGAAACTTCAATTGTCAGGTTGCCGGCTTGATGTACACGTAAGTTGCTTCTTTAATTAGAAGTAGATGTCATGGAAACTACAACAAGCAGCCGGAAGTCATGGCGACACGTTGCTTCTTTAATTAGAAGTAGATGTCATGGAAACGGGATTAGTAGCGAGAAAAGTTGATGATTTTGATTCTAGTTGCTTCTTTAATTAGAAGTAGATGTCATGGAAACAATCTATGGTCTTAAGGTATTCGTTTTTGAGCGCGATTAGTTGCTTCTTTAATTAGAAGTAGATGTCATGGAAACTTAGTGATACTCATCAAATAGTTATGGTTGATGGTACTGTTCGTTGCTTCTTTAATTAGAAGTAGATGTCATGGAAACTTTTTGAAGATTTTTTCGATCGCAAGCCTGAGTGGTGCTGATGTTGCTTCTTTAATTAGAAGTAGATGTCATGGAAACCCGTCGCATATTGTTTACAATCACTGCTGTCATCCACATGTTGCTTCTTTAATTAGA
>NZ_JBXXZH010000311.1:0-9777 GCF_059640475.1 Calothrix sp. CBUCES-K 9914 | reverse complement strand
TCAGCACTCAGCACTCAGCACTCAGCACTCAGCACTCAGCACTCAGCACTCAGCACTCAGCACCTAGCACTCAGCACTCAGCACTCAGCACTCAGCACTCAGCACTCAGCACTCAGCACTTTTTACTCACTCAGCACTCAGCACTCAGCACTCATTACTTAAAAAAAGATGCGAATATTATTTGTAGCAGCAGAAGCGGCGCCGGTAGCCAAAATCGGAGGAATGGGGGATGTCGTTGGGGCATTGCCAAAAATTTTGAGACAAATGGGGCATGATGTCAGAATATTTTTGCCTTACTACGGCTTTTTACCTGACAAAATGGAAATTCCAACTGAACCCGTTTGGAAAGGTTATGCCATGTTTCAAAACTTTCATGTTTATGAAAGCGTGTTACCTGGTACTGATGTTCCGTTATATCTCTTTGGACATCCAGCTTTTGATCCGCGTCGTGTTTATGCAGGCGAAGATGAAGCTTGGCGGTTCACTTTCTTTTCTAACGGCGCCGCAGAATTTTGTTGGAACTATTGGAAACCAGAAATTGTTCACTGTCACGATTGGCATACAGGCATGATACCTGTGTGGATGCATCAATCTCCAGATATTAGCACTGTGTTTACAATTCATAACCTTGCTTATCAAGGTCCTTGGCGCGGTTACTTAGAAAAAGTAACTTGGTGTCCGTGGTATATGCAAGGGCATAATGTCATGGCGGCAGCAGTACAGTTTGCAGATAGAGTCAATACTGTTTCTCCGACTTATGCCGAGCAAATCAAAACAGCAGCTTATGGGGAAAAAATAGAAGGATTATTGTCATTCGTAAGCGGTAAATTATCTGGTATTTTGAACGGTATAGACACAGAAGTTTTTGATCCCAGTACAGATAAATATATACCCCAAACCTTCAGCGTTGAATCTTTAGATAAACGCAACAAAAATAAAGTTGCATTACAGGAAGAAGTTGGCTTAGAGGTGAACAGCAAAGCCTTTTTGATTGGGATGGTAACACGCCTTGTCGAGCAAAAAGGAATAGATATAGTATTACAAATCCTTGAAAAGTTATTATCTTATACTGATTCGCAACTAGTATTGTTAGGCACAGGTGACAGGAATTATGAAAGTCAAATGTGGCAAATGGCATCCCGTTTCCCTGGACGTGTCGCCACATATTTACTTTACAACGATGCTTTAGCACGACGTATTTACGCAGGTAGCGATAGTTTCTTGATGCCAAGTCGCTTTGAACCTTGCGGTATTAGTCAAATGATGGCATTACGCTACGGCTCGATTCCGATTGTGCGTCGTACAGGAGGACTAGTAGACACAGTACAACATCATGATCCCATGAACTCCGCTGGCACTGGTTACTGTTTCGACCGTTATGAGCCGTTAGACTTATATACTTGTTTAATTCGCGCGTGGGAAGGTTTCCGCTACAAACCCCAATGGCAGTCATTACAGCAGCGCGCGATGCATCAAGACTTTAGTTGGTATCAGTCAGCAAAGCAATACATCAAGCTATACCGTTCAATACTTGGTTTACCCGAAGACGAACAAAATATACAGGAACAAAATACACACAAGCAAACACAGGTTGAAGTTGCAACCGAACAAGAACCTGTTGCCAGCCCCAGCTAACATAATACATGTAGCTTTTCATGGAATAATCTTGTGGAATGATCTTGTGGAATGGGCATCCTTGCCCGTTCCATGTAAACTTAATTAAACATCCAAATCTATAGCTATTTTGTACTATATATACTACAGTTTATAGACTTAATGACATAGTATGTCACTGACTCAGCCCGCGTATGGTCTGAGCTTGAAATAAGAAAACTAACCACTTTCTTCATCGAGTTAAAACAGTGTCTAGCTTACGAGTTAACAACTCGAACTGAACTATCTGGGTATGGTAGCCCGTTAGATGTAAGAATGCCTCCCTAGTTCTTCACCTCTCTGGTAGTCAGTAGCGAAGGGAAGTATACACAGTTGGTAGCAATACTGATTGACTTAAAGTAAAACAAAATGTTCGTCCCAGTAGTAGATTCAAATCAACGTCCATTAATGCCGACTACTCCTAGTAGAGCAAGGCGTTGGATTAAAACAAGAAAAGCAACACCATTTTGGAGAAAAGGAGTATTTTGTGTTCGATTAAATGTGTTGCCAAGTGACGACAATACACAACCTATTGCGGTTGGTGTAGACCCAGGAAGTAAGCGTGAAGGGTTTACGGTTAAATCAAAAGCACATACATATCTAAATGTGCAAACTCACGCGGTTGATTGGGTAAAAGACCATGTAGAGACACGTAGCAATATGCGACGCGCTAGACGATTCCGCAATACACCTTGTCGTAAAAACCGAAGCAATCGACTTGTAAATAAGTCAAAATTGCCACCATCAACTAAGTCGAGATGGCAGTGGAAACTGCGTATTTGTACATGGTTGGCTTCTTTGTTTCCCGTTACTGTGTTTGTGGTTGAGGACATCAAAGCCAAAACATGGAAAAGGGCAAGAAGATACAATGTAATGTTTAGTCCTCTGGAAGTTGGAAAAAAGTGGTTTTACTCTGAATTAGAAAGGATTGCAAGGCTTGAATTAAGGACGGGTAACGACACTTACGAACTTCGCCAATATGCAGGATTAAAGAAATCGAAGAACAAACTATCTAACAAGTTTGAAGCGCATTGTGTTGACTCTTGGGTGTTAGCAAATTGGTATACAGAAGGGGACGACAAACCAGATAACATCGATTTAATAGAAATAGTACCGCTTGAATTTCACCGCAGGCAATTACACAGACTGCAACATACTGAAGGACATATTAGACCTCGTTATGGTGGAACAATAAGCGCTGGTTTTAAGCGTGGTGCAATTATCAAGCATTCCAAGTTTGGAGTTTGTTATGTCGGTGGTTGGCAAGAATCCCCAACTAAGAAAGACCCAAACAGAAAAACAATTAGTTTACACAGTTTAACCACTGGAAAACGATTAACTCAAAATGCAATTCCATCTGATTGTAAATTCAAATCTTACAATTCATGGCGTATTGCCTCTGGGGTTAAAACCCCTTGAGTCGCTTTCCTCCCATACCTTGAAGGTATGGGTTTCCCGCATACCAGGTAATCTTATGAGTCAAGCGTACCAATTGCCACTAGCGTTAGGGAGTACACTTACACACAGTGATAGTTTTACATCTGATGCAAATGCGATATTACACACAGGAGATGCCTATCAATTTCTACGCTCTTTACCTGCGGAAGTAGTAAAACTTATCGTTACGTCGCCACCATATAATATTGGTAAAGAATACGAAACACGTAAAGGCATTCAACATTATTTAGACGAACAAAAACAGGTACTGGATGAACTGACGCGCGTGTTACACCCACAAGGCAGTATTTGTTGGCAAGTAGGTAACTATGTTGAGAATGGTGAAGTATTTCCCCTTGATATTTATTATTATGATTTGTTCAAAAAACGTGGTTTAAAATTGCGTAATCGTATTATTTGGCACTTTGGTCACGGACTTCATGCTTCAAGACGTTTTTCGGGTCGTTATGAAACTTTGCTGTGGTTTACAAAGAGCGATAAATATACCTTTAATTTAGACGCAGTACGTGTGCCAGCAAAGTATCCCGGAAAACGGCACTTTAAAGGTCCAAATAAAGGGATGCCATCAGGTAATCCGCTAGGTAAGAACCCTTCCGACATTTGGGAAATTGTAGCTCATGAATGGGATGCTGAATTATGGGACATTCCGAATGTCAAATCAAATCACCCAGAAAAAACAATTCATCCCTGTCAATTTCCAATTGAATTAGCCGAAAGATGTGTATTAGCATTTACTTTCGAGAACGATTACATCCTTGACCCATACTGCGGTGTCGGCTCTTCGTTAATTGCAGCAGTACGTCATAATCGAAAAGGCATTGGAGTGGACTGGGAAGCACGCTACATTAGTGTAGCAAAAGAACGACTCGAAGCCTTTGAACGTGGTGAGCTAAAAATACGTCCTATGGGACAAGCAGTTCATAAACCTACAGGTCGTGAGCGTGTAACGCAAATTCCTGACGAGTGGAAGACGCAAGACATATTGCAATGGGGGTATAAGTAAAAAAATTTTCTGTAAGTGTGTTTTCGGTGTGTTTTTTGGGAACCATATATTCAGCAAAAGATTTCGATTGAAATCGATTGCACACCACAGTAAACACATTTTGTAAAGAAAATCATGGCGAAACCAAGTTTTTCCAGTAGTCGTAGCGCAAACCAAGTTGCACTTGAGACAGATGTTGCGATTGCAATAATTGGTATTTTTTCAGCGTTCGCAGATGAAGAAGGTTTGAGCGAAGAAGAGAGCGAAGCTTTGTGTGAAATGCTTTCTAGCTCTTCGGAATTTGAAGAGTACTCCGAAGAAGACTTGCAAAGCTTAGTAGACTCAGCTATGGAAGTCTACGAGCAAGAAGGTGTTGCTGGTGCTATGGAACTAGCAATTGCATCCTTAGATAGCAAGGAAGATAGAGAAGTTGCTTTGATCACCGCTATTTGTGTTGTCGCAGTTGATGGTGAAGTTCCCTCTAACGAACAAGAGTATCTCAACGACCTTCAAAAAGCTTTAAAGATTTCTGACAAACGCGCGTCTGAAATTCTAGACGAGTTGTTCGCAGAAGAAGAGGATTGTGAAGAGGAAGAGGACGAAGAATAAAGCTTTAGCATTATTCTTTCATAATAATACTCTCATAATATAGAGACCGAATATACCAATCGGTCTCTACATTTTGTTTACTTGACACAGAAACAGCGGGTACATATATATAGTCAATTTAGTATCACGTTTAAACTCTAGTAAAAATATACTTTAGATTCATGAAAAAAGGCGCTCCTGTTGTACTCCCTATTTACGGCTTGGCTGGATTAATCGTATCAATGGTACTAAGTATTAGTACTCCCGTTAGAACTCAAACTGCCAGTTCCATTTCAGGTTTTATTTATCCTGCACAAGGAATATTATCGCGCGGTTTTCGTAAATATCAGCACGAAGGCATTGATATTGCAGGCGCCAGTGGAACCCCTATTTATGCAGCAGCAGATGGTAAAGTGATAAAAGCAGGTTGGGATGATTGGGGATTAGGCAATGCCTTAAGTATTCAACACCCTGACGGTCGAGTTACAGTTTATGGTCATAATCAGCGTCTCTTGGTAAGCCTTGGGCAACAAGTTAACCAAGGTCAAATGATAGCAGAGATGGGGTCTACAGGTAATAGTTCTGGACCCCATCTTCACTTTGAAATACATACTAACCGTACAGCAGTTGACCCTATTGCTTTTTTACCTGCACAAAACACTGCAACTACAAGTAATACACGTATTGCTGCAATTAATTCCATGAATAGTTTTAACACAAATAATTTGTGTAGTGGCACAACTTTAATAGCAGGTGAAACTAAAAACGTGCGCGTCAAAGTTTGTCAAGAGAAAGGTCAATTGTTCTATATTGGAGAATTAAAGCAAAACCCTAATCAGCCAGTTAAACTACCTGCTTGGAGTGTTAGCAATTCCAAATATCGCGCGGAGAATGGTAGTTTTTCTTACGTTGTTACGCCACAAGGAGTTGAGATTTGGCGTAACGGGCGCCGTTTCCGCAATGATGTATTTTACACACGTGAAAGTTGACATTGCTCTTAGCCCCCCTTAGTAAGGGGGGTTGGGGGGGATTTCATCCGGAAGAATGTAACAAATTTTATTTTTTTTTAATTTTAACCTAAGTAAAAACGCACTAGAATAGTCAGTAGCAAAAAATACAGTTAATTGACTCGGCTTTTTAATCAGAAATCGAAAATACTTTATTTCTCCGAGAGCGGGAGAAACTTAAGAAAGCGCTCACTTTCAAACAACAACAGTATTAGGAGATCAAGATGGAATATCTAGCTTATTCTTCGATGTTTGATGCAAATGAAGCAGTAGAACCAGAGTTAGGACTCCCTGAAATTCAATTTAACTGTCAGAAACTTTTTAACCAAAACTTATTTAAATCAACCAGCTTGGCATTAGCGAGTCTTGGTCTTGTGTTTGCAACCTTTGGAGAAGCGAACGCAGCAGTAAGAGGATTTGTGCGTACTAATGGTAGTTGCCTACGAGTGCGTACTCAACCGAGTTCTAATTCGCGAGTTGTTGGTTGCTTGCCAAATGGTTCGCGTTTATCAGTTATTGTAGATACCGAAAACGGTTTTTCTCGACTGAGTTCAGGTAATTATGTCGCAACCAAATATATTGCTGCTCGCGCTGGTTCCGGAATAAATAGACCTGGAGCTGGTGTTGGTGGACCAGTTACGCTTGGCACCGGTTCGGCAGGCCCCGCAGTTACCCAAGTTCAGCGTATCTTAGGAATAGCTCCTACTGGATATTATGGCTCGATAACAGAACGCGCGGTGCGTAACTTCCAACTTAATAATGGTTTACTTGCTGATGGTCAAGTTGGACCACAAACTAGAGTCGCACTGGGACTATAAATATCAAAAAATTAACACCTGGAAAGGTGTTTCTATATGAACAAAGCCTCCCGAGGGCAGGCTTTTGAGCGTATTTATATTTTTTGGATAAGCAAGAATGCTCCAAAATTAGCTGGAAGATTCTTCTCCCAGCTAATTCTTGCCATTCTATAGGAGATACATTAATTGATGTGTATCTGTTGTAAAATCATGAACTAACTTATCTGCATACAACTAGTGCAGCATTGAGTTTTTCGTCCAATGGCAATTCTACAGGATGATTGCGCGCGTAAGCCAGTAGTTCATACGTCCACTCGAAGAAAATGTTAAATATTCTATCGACAGCTTCTAGAGCATCTCGATATTGTAACTCTGCCAGTTCAATACTGTTTAGTTCTTCTTGTGCTTCTTTGTCATTCATTGAATGTTCGCTTTCTACGCCTAAATGCAAATTGCCAAAATAGAAGTATTCTTTTTTAGTACTTACTCGTAACTCAGATGTGATTTGTGTTGATACAGAAAAGAATACATCCGCCATTGCTTCAAGAGACTGAACTACTACTATTTTAATAGCCGCATCTGCATTTAGACAGTATCCAGCAACTTGATAAGCTATTTGTCGCGTAATCTTGGTTTCTTCACCCCATATAAATCTTAAAAAGTCGCTAAAAAGTAAGGTACGATTAAACCCTAAACTTTCTATATCCGTTAGAAACCACGGCCAATGTTCATCATCTTCATAAGTATATGTATTTACAATTTTCTGAATTAGGTTATCTGTATTTTCATCACGAAAAACATATTTATTTAAATCACTAAAACTCATTATGAAGTGAGCCATGCAAGGAGCAAAACTTAGTCTTTGAGAAGGACTTATACTTGTATCTTGCATAAAATCAAATAGTTCTAATTGTGCGAATTTTTGTTTTTTAGCTTCAATCACACTTAAGATATTTTGCATTTTTGTGTTCCAATGTGTTAACTATTATCAAGTAAAAGCACAATTTATTCAGCAAGAATAATTACTAAAATAGCGAAATAATTATTTGCCTAATAATAAAATGCTTCAAATGGTAGAGCAACCTGATAAAGCTACATCACATTTGAGGTGTTCTAAAATTAAAACACTAACTTTATAAAAAATTAAAAGTTAGGTTTATATTTACATAAATGAAATTTATGCAAATTTATATTGCTACAATTAGCCTTTAGACTATTAACTATTAATTTAATTCATCTTACAATATTTGTCAGTCGTAAATACTCGGAAACTCATTATTTTGTTAAATAATTAAATTCAACCTATTTGTAGGTAAATATAAGTTCAAATATAAACTTTTTGTATAAACTCTACAGTTCAATTATAAAAAAAATATAAATACTTAAAATTAGATTGAGAAATATGATTATAGCGGTTCTTAGTCACATGAGGTACAGATTTAAATAGTAAATTTCTTGTGGAGCGGGCATCCTTGCCCGCCCTTATGTACTTCATTAGAATAGGAAGCGCTATATCAAAGTATTGCGCTTATAAATAAACCAAATTCTAGCTATTTAAGAAGGTATAGGGTTAGAAAGATACAACTTAATAGGAGTTTCAACAGCCACTAATTAAATTGTACGTAATTTACATAATATACCTACTGTATATTGATAAAGCATGTAGTTATAGCTTCATTATTTAAATAATTATATTTATTGTTTGCTAATAATTGTGAAGTTATTAAGTATCGCCTACTTGCGTTGTAGGGATTTCAATTATAAATTCCGTACCTTTACCTACTTCACTAATACAGTGCAATTGACCACTATGTCTGTCAACGACAATCTGATAGCTTATTGATAGTCCTAGACCTGTACCGACTCCAACAGGTTTAGTGGTAAAAAATGGATCAAATAGCCTCTGTTGAATCTCAGGTTTAATTCCGATGCCATTATCAGCTATGTGAATAGCAATATGCTGATTCTCCAGCATTTTTGTAACAATACGTATAGTTGGAGTTGAAATCAAGCCTTTATTCATTCCTTCATCTAAAGCATCAATTGCATTTGCAAGTAGATTCATAAACACTTGGTTAAGTTGTCCAGCATAGCATACGACTTTTGGTAGGGCTGCGTAGTTCTGAATGACTTCGATTGCTGGGCTGTTTTGTTTTGGTTTAAGACGGTGTTGCAAAATCATTAATGTGCTTTCGATTCCTTCATGAATATCAACCTTTTTCATTTCTGCTTCGTCAAGACGAGAAAAAGTTCTTAATGATTGGACAATTTCTCGAATTCTTTCTGAACCAACCTTGATTGAAGACATGATTTTTGGTAAATCTGAAATAAGAAAATTTAAATCAATAGCATCAATTTCTTGACTTATTTCGTGTGTCGGTTGAGGATATTCTTGTTGATATAGCTTCAGCAATTTTATTAAATCTTCAGTGTAATTACTAGCATAAGTTAAGTTCCCATAAATGAAGTTGACTGGGTTATTAATTTCATGTGCGACACCAGCCACTAGTTGTCCCAAACTGGACATTTTTTCACTTTGTACAAGTTGAGTTTGAGTGCGCTTAAGTTCGTTTAAAGTATTTTCTATTTTTTGTGCTTGCTCTGTAGCTGTTTGTGCCACTACTTTACTGTGGGTATAAAGTTCTGCTTGGTTAATAGCTATAGCTAACTGGTCTACAACCGCTTGCAAAAGTTCCACTTCACTATTTGTCCAAGGACGAGTCTTAGTCCAATGACCACAAACTATTACCCCAATTTGACCTGAGCGAGTTCTAATAGGTAATACAATCTCTGATTTAATTCCCAATGATTCTAAAAACTTCTTATGGATGGGTTCATTAAATTGTTCCACATCGTCTATTTTCAGAATCTTTTGTTTTAAGAACATCTCTGTTGCTGGTCCAATTTTGTCGGCAGGATGATAACCTAATAAACTAGGAAAATCTTTATGTTTTGCTTCTTTAAGAGTTTCCCATGACGGAGGATTGGTATCAGGTTTAAACCAGGAAAAGCTACATCGGTCAATCTGCAATAAATCTCTAATTTCTTGTATTGCTGTTTCTAAAACTTGGTCAAGGTTTAAAGATTGGCGAATTTGGCTTGCTAACCTATTGATAAGTTGTTCTCTAAGTGCTAACTCGCGAGATTTTGCTTCAGACTGACGTAAAGCTTCCTCTGCTTGCTTTCGCTCTGATATATCTCTGGTCACGTTAGCTAAAGCTATGGGTTTACCCGTCTTTTGGTCTTTTATTAAGAAAACATTATATTCAATTGGTATTAGCCTACCACTTTT
>NZ_JBXXZH010000310.1:0-9788 GCF_059640475.1 Calothrix sp. CBUCES-K 9914 | reverse complement strand
TTACTGGAAAACATCCTTTTGCAATCAAAAGTAGTGCTTTTGGTGACTGGTATCAAGTACATAAGTTTCATACAGCACCAAGTTTTAAAGAAATCAATCCTGACCTGACGGTTCCCAGAGAGCTACAAGAGTTAGTGATGAGCTGTTTGGCAAAGGAAGTAAAAGGGCGCCCCCAAAATATAGAGAAGGTTTTAATTGCTTTAGAACGTATTCAGCAGTTGCTAGATGGAGAATTTTTAAACTCAGCAAATCAACCTTCTCAAAATCCAGCTTCTCAAAATCCATCAAGTGTACAATTAGTGCCTGTCACCTCGATTTCAGAAAAAATCTGTTTGCAGAAAACATGGCCTTTGAATAAACCAAAGGCACTGATTTGCTTTCCACATTTATTACAATCTACTCAAGGTAACATACCAAGCTTATGGGCAATGTTACCGAAAAGAGAGATAGATACATTGGTTGGACAAATTAGCAATACTGAATTGATATTTCAACCAAATTTGTATCCGTTGTTACTATGGGTGACGACTTTATGCGATAAGAAGCTAGATTTAACACGCTGGCTGTCTTATTTTTTAGATATGAAAGATGCGAAAAGCCAGAGAATAGTACAGGCTCTGATTAACAGTGGTTATTATCATTTACTATTTTTCTCGCTTGATAATCCTGGGAAGTGCGAAAAAGTTGTGACTTTAAGCTTGTCGGCTAATCAGCGTCAGCAGCTTATAGATTATTTGGAGCTAGCTGAAAAGACAACTTCAGCAATAAAACTTAATGAAAGCAAAAATATACTGCGATTACATTTGGAAAAGAAGAAGCCGGAAATCATTGGCCAACTTCTTGAAAATCAGAAACATGATCGGAAATACCGTCAGGTAGGTTTTCGCCAGTGGTTCAATCAAACTTTATCTAGAGTTTCTCGTGTTATATCTCGTCCGGTATTTTGAGGTGCCTATTCTTATCCCGTGCTTGTTACCGTTCGCTATGGCGCCGATTTTTGATCTGGCACCTCACTAGCCAATTAGAATTTTTTGCTTTAGAAGCGCGTCCGCACGTCACCTTAACACTGGCAACGTCATTCACCATCTTTCCTTTGATCCAGCGCAAAACACCGTTGCAGGAGCGTCAAAAAAAATCTACAAAAAGTACTTGACAAATTTCTTCTGTCTGAGCATAATAAGAAAGTTGCTGAAAAAGCAAACGCCTTTAAAGCGAACTACATCTTGGGGTCGTAGTTCAATCGGTTAGAGCACCGCCCTGTCACGGCGGAAGTTGCGGATTCGAATTCCGTCGACCCCGCTGAAGCAAATTATACATCTTTTAACTCAGTACTGAGGTCGTATTTGTCCAGATAATACTGGTATATGATGTCAAGCCCATTGCCGCAGCATTCTGCTAGCAGCATTGGGTCTGCCCCATTTCTGATTTGGATGGTTATGAAGGTATGCCTAGTAGAACTTGGTTTGAGGTATTGTTTGATTTCGTTACTTTGAACTAATTTAGATATTACACCTGAGTAATAGTAACGAGTGCCTTTTTTACTTTTGTCTATACCTAGCCATACACTACTAAGTTTTAACCGAGTGTACTGTTTTCCCGTTACTGTGGTAAAAATATAGTCTTCAGGTGAGAAGTTAGTTGGTTTAATCCTTTCCAGTAAGTCATTAAGTCGATTTAAACCTTTGCTTTTAAAAGGTCTAACTGTACTGGTTTTAGTGGATTTAGTGATTTTAGTTTCGGTTGAATAACTTTCATCAAACTATATCACATCTTCTTGAATATCTTTCCATTTTAGAGCGAAAGCTTCTCCTAATCTGCATCCTGTAAGAAAAAGAAATTCGACTAAGGCGCCTGCTCGCTTTTCACTTTTGATAGTGGAGGAGTAGAAAGCAGCTATAATTTTATCTCTTTCTTCACGTGTAAATGCTCTTCTATCTTCGTCACCAACATATGAGTGCAGCGGTTTTCGAGGAATTATAATTGATTCTTGCAAATCTAGAAAATAATTTCCCTTCAACTTTCCTTGTTTAATCAATCTTTCACACGCTTGTGATAAGTGTCCAAGCAATTGTCTCAAGTTACGCATATTTGAGTTTTTACCCTTGATAGTCGAGAGAATATCCTGAGCTAACTCATCACTCAATTCTCTATCAAAAAAGGGCATCAAAAAATATGTAAAAGTCCTTTTAAACCTTATTATATAAGTTGTTTCACAAATTTCTTCTGATTCTAACTTGTACTTAATAAACTCTTCCCACATCTCTTTTAGCGTTATTGGGATTAAAAATATATCAGGTTGCAGCTTATTGTTTCCAGTTGTATATTTACTGCCTGATTCTTTGAGGTAGTTATTTTTACATAAAGTTTCTAAACTAGTGCCGTACATTTGCTGTTCTTTATTTTTTGGCGCTGAAAGTAGATACATACTTAATATCTCCGCAAGTACATAAATATTACTACATTCCTAAATAGTTAAATATAAACTATTGTTAAGAAAGGTAGTAAATCGGCGCCAAAAGTTGAAAGTCCAGAATTTTGAGTAAAATGTGGTGTAGAGAGGATTTAAGAGCCAGCAATTAATATAATTAGTTTTGCCTCCCCATATTTAGAGTAAGAGAGAATAAAACCGTGACAGTAAGAGTTCGTCTTGCACCCAGCCCAACTGGAAACTTACACATTGGTACAGCTAGGACTGGTGTATTTAACTGGTTATTCGCGCGCCATCTAGATGGTAAATTTATTCTGCGAATCGAGGATACTGACACTGAACGCTCGCAGGACGAATTTACAGAAAATATATTTGAAGGATTGCGCTGGTTGGGATTAAGTTGGGATGAAGGTCCATTTTTTCAGTCGAAGCGCTTAGATATATATAAAGATGCAGTGCAAAAACTCATAGAGCAAGGTTTAGCGTATCGTTGCTACACAAGCGCAGAAGAACTTGAAACATTGCGTGAAGTTCAGAAAGCTAAAAACGAGGCGCCTCGCTATGATAATCGTCACCGCAACTTAACTGCTGAACAGGAAGCTGCATTTAAAGCTGAAGGACGAAGCTCCGTTATTCGCTTCAAAATCGACGACAACCGGGAAATAGTCTGGAATGATTTAGTAAGAGGTCAAGTCGTGTGGAAGGGAAGCGACTTAGGGGGAGACATGGTAATCGCGCGTGCTGCCGAAGTTTCGGTAGGACAACCACTTTATAATTTTGCGGTAGTAGTCGATGACATGGACATGCAAATCACTCACGTCATTCGGGGTGAAGACCATATTGCCAACACAGCAAAGCAAATTTTATTGTACGAAGCTTTTGGCGCAAAAGTCCCAGAATTTGCTCATGCACCCTTAATTTTGAACCAAGAAGGGCGTAAATTATCGAAGCGCGACGGAGTAACATCAATTTATGACTTTAAAAAAATGGGTTTTGTCCCTGAAGCCTTGGTTAATTACATGACTTTGCTAGGTTGGTCTCCTGTTGACTCAACACAAGAAATATTTACATTAGAGGAAGCAGCCAAACAATTCAGCTTTGAACGAGTGAACAAAGCAGGGGCAAAGTTTGACTGGGCAAAACTAGATTGGCTCAATAGTCAGTATATCCACGCAATGCCTGTAGAGAAGTTAACTCAAATGCTTATACCATTTTGGGAAGAGGCTGGATATCAACTCAATCAGCATAACCAACAGTGGTTAGAAAAACTAACTGCTTTAATTGGTGCCAGTTTGACACGGTTGAACGATGCAGTCGAAATGAGCAAACCGTTTTTCAGTGAAACCATCGAATATAACGACGAAGCTAAAGCTCAATTACAACAGGAAGGCTCTAAAAACGCTTTAGAAGCAGTGCTAGAAACGTTGAATAATACAGAAGGACTAACAGATAATACTGCACAAGACATTATTAAACAGGTCATGAAAGCCCACAACCTCAAAAAACCTGTAGTCATGAAAGCTGTACGCGCGTCGCTAACAGGAGAAACCCACGGTCCAGACTTAGTACAATCATGGTTATTACTCCACCAAAAAGGTGTAGATTTGCCACGCCTGCAAAATGCCCTAACACTGACTAAATTTTAATACTAAATTTAAGTAAGCGCTTTTGGGGCGCTTACTTTACCTATAACAAAAAGAAACATAAATCAAAACTTGGTAGCAAATTACTCCTTAAATGGGAACAAAGCACGTAATAAAAATGTCATATATGACACTTAGATGACTATGTAATCAATCTTTTAACATCGTGCTAAACCAAACATTAAAATTATCTTTTTTATTAATCACGCTTACTGTAACCTCGACAATGAATACCCTTGTTCGTGCTGAAGAAGCGGCGCCAATATTTGGGGATGTGACTATAGGTACAAAATTTGCTCCCGACCCAGTAACAGTAAGAGGTATAAGCGGTGGGGAAATTCCAGGCAAACAAATAACAAGTAGAGCGGAAACACCTACTGGAACGTGCGCTGGTTACTTTGACGAAAAGCCAGACCATACCGTTGAACTAAAAAATCGGTTTGAATATCTAAAGTTAGTAGTTCAAAGTTCTGCCGATACAACATTAATAGTTAAAGGTCCTGGTGGTAGTTGGTGTAACGATGACTTAGATGGAAAAAATGCTGGCATCGTGGGTGAGTGGCTACCTGGAACCTATAGTGTCTGGATTGGCTCCTATGAAAAAAATAGGTATCTTCCTTACCGATTACGAATCACAGAAGTAAAATAGGACGTTCGTAGTCAGCACAGGAAATAATTCCGAACGGTCGGTCTTAAAAATGTGAGAAACTGGGTTTATGCAACGCACGTTGGCAAACTTTGGGTAATGTCTAGTAGAATGTATGAGAATTAAGTTAAATTTAATTAAGATTATTGTTGACGTTACGGTAATGTCGTAATGAAAATTCGCATTATAACAACCCCGTCACACATCCAAATTAAACAAAATGGATTAGTAAACATCCGTTTAGAGCGCGATTGCGTAACCGAGTGTACAGCGCACGGTATTAAACGCACTTAATTGTTGTATCTGCATAATGGACGGCAAATTAGAATGAAATTCTCCTGGAGAGTCCTGCTACTCTGGACACTACCTGCTTTGGTTATCGGCTTTTTCTTTTGGCAAGGAGCATTTGCAAACGCTCCTGCTGACATGACCCGAAATACAGCATCGACACGCATGACCTACGGTCGCTTTCTAGAATACTTGGACGCGAATCGGGTTTCGAGTGTTGATTTTTATGAAGGTGGTAGAACTGCGATAGTTGAGGCTTTTGACCCAGCACTCGATAATCGTGTTCAACGGGTACGAGTTGATTTACCAGCAAGCGCACCTGAGTTGATCGACAAGCTCAAAGAGAAAAACATCAACTTTGACGCACACCCGATGCGGAACGATGGAGCGATTTGGGGACTTTTGGGCAATTTAATTTTCCCAGTTCTACTGATTACTGGATTATTCTTTTTGTTCCGACGTTCGAGCAACCTTCCAGGTGGTCCTGGTCAAGCAATGAATTTTGGTAAGTCGAGAGCTAGGTTCTCGATGGAAGCTAAAACTGGCGTCAAGTTTGACGATGTTGCTGGTATTGAAGAAGCCAAAGAAGAACTTCAAGAAGTTGTTACTTTCCTTAAACAGCCTGAAAAATTTACCGCTGTCGGCGCCCGTATTCCCAAAGGTGTGCTTTTAGTTGGACCTCCGGGAACTGGTAAGACATTGTTAGCAAAAGCTATTGCAGGTGAAGCAGGTGTACCTTTCTTCAGCATTTCAGGTTCAGAATTTGTTGAAATGTTTGTTGGTGTAGGTGCTTCGCGCGTTCGTGATTTGTTTAAAAAAGCCAAAGATAACGCACCTTGTATTATCTTTATCGATGAAATCGACGCAGTAGGTCGTCAGCGTGGTGCAGGTATTGGTGGTGGCAACGACGAACGCGAACAAACCTTAAACCAACTCCTTACTGAGATGGATGGTTTTGAAGGTAACACAGGCATAATTATTATTGCCGCAACCAACCGTCCTGATGTCCTTGATGCAGCATTATTACGTCCGGGACGCTTTGACCGTCAGGTAACAGTTGATGCACCAGACATCAAAGGTCGTTTGGAAGTACTAAAAGTACACGCGCGCAACAAAAAACTTGACCCAAGTGTTTCGCTCGAAACTATTGCACGTCGCACCCCCGGATTTACAGGTGCCGACTTAGCGAACTTACTCAACGAAGCCGCAATTCTAACTGCTCGTCGTCGTAAAGACGCAATTACCCTCTTAGAAATTGATGATGCAGTTGACCGCGTTGTTGCGGGAATGGAAGGTACACCTTTAGTTGATGGCAAAAGCAAGCGATTAATTGCCTATCATGAAATCGGGCACGCCATAATTGGTACACTTATTAAAGACCATGACCCTGTACAAAAAGTTACTTTGATTCCGCGCGGTCAAGCTCAAGGTTTAACCTGGTTTACTCCTAATGAGGAAATGGGTTTAGTCACTCGTGCCCAATTACGTGCGAGAATTACAGGAGCATTAGGTGGTCGCGCCGCTGAAGATGTTATATTTGGCAGCGCTGAAGTAACTACTGGCGCCGGAAACGACTTGCAGCAAGTAACTGGAATGGCACGTCAAATGGTAACTAGATTTGGAATGTCCGATTTAGGTCCCGTTTCCTTAGAAAGTCAGCAAGGTGAAGTTTTCCTTGGTCGTGACTGGACAACACGCTCAGAGTATTCTGAATCTATCGCATCACGTATTGATGCACAAGTGCGCGGTATCGTCGATGAGTGCTACGAAAACGCTAGGAAAATCATCCGCGAAAACCGTACAGCATGTGACCGCTTAGTTGATTTACTCATCGAAAAAGAAACCATTGATGGCGAAGAATTCCGACAAATTGTAGCTGAATATACAGATGTACCTGAAAAACTTCAATATGTACCTCAACTGTAATATTTTGTAATATTTTTGCTACAAGTGTAAATCAATTCAGAATTTAATTTATTGAACGGGGATGATTAGAATAATCGTCCCCATTTTATTTGTTTTGATTATTTGTTTTAAAAACAAGTTTCTTCCAGTTTCCGTATTTATATGATTTGTATTTGTAGTCTTTATAGCAAGTTTCGCCATATAAGCAAGCGATAAAGCTATATAAGTACGGTTGAAACCACTTTTATTGAGATTTTATAAAGGATTTAATATGGAATCAGAATATCAAGAACCAACAATGCGGTTATTAGCTACCCCCATTAGCAACTTACCTACTTTGCGTTTTGGCGACTCTGGTCAGTCTGTTAGAGTTTTGCAAAGACTGTTACGGTCTAATGGTTATCCGGTTACGGTTGATGGCTCATTTGGCGCCTTGACAGAAAGTGCAGTTAGAGCGTTTCAAACTCGACGTGGTTTAACAGCAGATGGAGTAGTCGGTCCAAGAACTTGGAGCGAATTAACTCGTTAATTAAAAAGTCAAAAGGTAAAAGAAATATTATCTTTTGACTTTTGACTTTTGACTTTTGACTTTTGCTTTTTAGGTACTACTGTGCTTTTTTACCAGCGACTTTAGCTTCTACCTTGACGCTTTTAACACCTTGGAATTTGTATTCTTTAACAGCAGGCTCAATTTTCTTTAAAGTTGCTTCATCAGGTACAGTACCCTTAACTGTTAACACACCATCTTTTTCTTCTACAGATAGGTTGCTACCAGGGAACTTTTCTTGCAAGCGGTTTTTAACAATAGTTTTTACACCACCTGCATTATTCGCTGCTGTCTTGGCGCCTGATGTTCCAGTTTTGGCTGTGTCGGTTGCTTTAGAACCAGCATCTTTAGTAGTAGTTTTAGTGTTAGCAGCTTCTTTTGCTGTATTAGCAGGAGCTTCATTGGTAGTACCTGCATCAGAAGTTTTTGAGGCATCTTGTTGGCAAGCTACGGCACCAACCATCAAAACACCGCTAACTAAAAATGGAATTATCTTTTTCATTTGTATCTCCTTTCTTGAGTGACATGTAGCGATTAGTTAATAGAGCGTGCGGTACTGAGGAGTAAATCTTAAAACAAAATTAAATGTGAAATGGCTTAAATAATTGAGTACCTAACTGCTAACAGTTTCATGAAACTGAAACACAGTTGCAATACCGTATACTGTTGTAAATATACACATCAAATAAACAACCATATGAAGTTAGGGCTTACACTAGATAAGTCCATCTCCAACTGCATTTATATGCTTTATCCTTCAACAGTTTTTCGATATTATCAGATTTAAAGCTATTTCGCTTCTCCTCCTAACGACGAGCGCTCAATAAGTTCTGCATTATTGTATTGCAATGTTTTAATTAGTCAATTCGTAATTTTAATTAAAAATAAGTATTATATATTACATTTAATGAAATCATAGTGCGGTGTAATAGCATAAATAATCTAGAGACGTGATATATCACGTCTCCTAAATCACATCTTGAAGATTACGTTCTTAAGTACTATTGAGCAGGAGCGACCTTAGCATCCACTTTAACGCCTGTAACACCTTTGATTTCCTGGGCTAAGGTAGGAATCTTGTTAAGTTGCTCTTGTGTTGGCACAGTTCCGGTAACGGTGACAGTACCATCTTTAGCATCAACTTTCAAACGACTGGCAGGTAAATTTGCCTCTAATTTACCCCGAACCTCGCTTTCTAAATCATCACTATCACGCTCATTCTCGTCACCAGTTGCTTTGTTGCGTTGTTCGCTCGCGCGAATATCTGACTCGATTTGCCGCTTGCGCGTGTCGTTAGTAGCATCGTTTTGCGCTTGTTGGGCAGCTTCCTTCGCTGGAACTTGGGCAGTTTCGTTAGCGTTGTTGGGTGCATCGGCACTTGTTTTTGAGCTAGACTCACAAGCTGCGACACCTGCAACTAATACACTGCTGATAAGTAATGGAATTAGTTTCTTCATAGCCATTTGTTACCTTAAACTACAAGACAAGGTGTGAAGAGTTCGCAAAAGACAGCCTTTACTAAAGTTTTGCCTTCTTTACACCTTGATTCCATCAACCACAGGTTTAAGTTCTGTATCTATCAATCGATGGAAACAAAAGGTTCGCGAATTGCGCTTTACATGATAGTCCTAGAGTTGTTAGAAGGTATGTTCGATTTGAACTAATTATCGTTTTATAACTTTACACGCATCAAGAGCAGGGAAATTGCCCTCTTAATGTTCGGTTCTACGACTTCCACACATACGCAAATGCTTATAACCTCATATTAGTTGTGTATGCCTATCAAAACTATTGATATCGCGCTCTGAGTAAGAGGTGAATTTTTGTGTATAAATGGATTCTGCCAAGCCTGAGTGAAATTTTAACCGCCAATCAAGCTTCGGTGGCGTGTGCTTCCTCTGCAAAAGCAGAAAGCCAATGGCGCCATTGTATAGCGGCAACGGAAAAACTATTATTAAATACGCTCAACGGCACGACGCTCGGTGACTTACCCCAAGGCTTAGTTTTAGCAGCACCTGCGCCACTTTTTAGCTGCGATACACTAACTCAGAATCTGACCACGGTTACTTTTACGGCACAGCCATTTAACCCTAGGGCGTTAATGCCGTTTCAGATGCCTACCGTAACAGTACCAGAATTTTGTTCGTCTTCAAGCGAGCCAATATTGCCGTTAATCGCACAAGACCCTTTGGCATCGGAACAGTTTTGCTTGATTTTTACGAATGCATTTCAACTAGTGTTAGTTTTGGGTGAAGATGAAGATGGTAATAAATTGTTTTCATTTTCTTTTGACCCGGAAACTGTACAGCAAGCTTGGAAAGCATTAAGCGC
>NZ_JBXXZH010000309.1:0-9796 GCF_059640475.1 Calothrix sp. CBUCES-K 9914 | reverse complement strand
CGTACACTTAAGTTGTCAAAGCTTTACAAAGCTTAAATTTGTACACGTAAAGTGATTTTATGATCGTAGCCATTGAGAGCATTTATTCACCATTAAAGAAAGATTAAGTAAAAGTAAAAAAATCTTGTTTTGTAAAAATAAATTAAATTTTGACGACAAATGTATATTTAAGCACAGATTTTTTTACGGTTGTGGGAATCTTTACGCTCTAAGATGGGTTGAATAAAGATTCAGCAAAGAGATGTAATACGAATGGTCGATGTCAGACGAAAAGGATTATGGTCAAATACATCTATCTTTAAAGTTAGAGAGCTTTAAATAGGTTGTGAAGGTTATAAATATGCAAGCAGTACTTAGCAATTCAAAATTAGCAGTAGTTCGTCCCCAAGGTAGTATAAATGCAGCTAACGCCTTGGAATTTGAGCGTGATTTGACGACCGCATTGAGACAGCATGATGGCGCCATGTTGGTTAACCTAGCGGATGTGGAGTCAATCGATAGTGCAGGGTTAATGGCTTTAGTCTCTACCCTGAAACTGTCACAGTCTCTGAACAAGCAGTTCAGCATCTGCTGTGTATCCCCTGCATTGCGTATTATTTTTGAATTGACTCAACTCGATGGTGTATTTGAGATACTGGCAGACGAAACTGCATTGACAAGCGTGTAATTCCTTGTAGGATGAAATAAACACTCTTGTTTTTTGCGACTCGATACTGCACCAAATAACACCAACCAGTGTGAGTAGGATTTTCGTTGAGATATCTCGATAACCCTAATTAAGTGCTAAGTTGGAGGTGAGTAGCTGTATTTTTAAATAGCTAAAAAAGCATAACGTGGCTTTCGTAGTAGAAGAATTAATAACATCGGATATTCTTAAACCAGCGCGCTACCTTGGTAACGAGTTAGGAGCTATACACAAGCCCTGGCACACCGCCAATGTACGCTGGGTACTCACCTATCCTGAGATTTACGAAGTTGGAGCATCAAATTTAGGACATATTATCCTATACAACATTCTGAATGCCCAACCCCGTCAATTGTGCGACCGCGCTTATTTACCAGCACCGGACTTAGCAGCAAAACTGCGCGAAACAATTACGCCATTGTTTGCTGTCGAGTCTAAACGGTCGCTCCTCGAATTTGATATTCTTGGTTTTAGCCTTAGTTACGAACTAGGTGCCACAAATATCTTGGAAATGCTCGACTTAGCTGGAATTCCCTTGACTTCAGCAGAGCGAGATAGTACTAATTTTCCGCTGATATTTGCTGGAGGACAAACCGCAACCTCTAACCCTGAACCTTATACGGACTTCTTAGACTTTGTTGCCCTAGGTGATGGTGAAGAACTTCTCCCTGAAATCGGTATGGTTTTAGAAGAGGGTAAAGCTGCTGGTTTGAATCGTGAAGAATTGTTACTAGACCTGGCGCAAATTCCAGGTGTTTATGTACCAAGATTTTACTCACAAGCTCCAGATGGTTCAGTTTCTCCAAATCGCCCAGATGTACCAAAACGAATCTTACGCCGAGTTGCTACGCCAATTCCCGCATACTCAATAGGACTAGTCCCCTACGTTCAAACTGTTCACGACCGCTTGACTATCGAAATTCGTCGCGGCTGTACAAGAGGATGTAGATTTTGTCAACCTGGAATGCTCACCCGTCCAGCGCGCGATGTTGAGCCGACTGAGGTAGTGGAAGCGATTGAGAAAGGGATGCGTGCCACAGGTTATAATGAATTTTCATTATTATCATTGAGCTGTTCAGATTATTTGTCCTTACCAGCTGTAGGGATGGAAATTAAAAACCGTTTAAAAGACGAAAATATCTCGCTTTCATTACCAAGTCAGCGAGTTGATAGGTTTGACGAAAATATTGCGAATATACTGGGTGGAACACGGCAAGGTAGTTTAACTTTTGCTCCCGAAGCTGGTACTCAGCGAATGCGCGATATTATCAACAAAGGTTTGACCAACGAAGAACTTCTACGTGGTGTGCAAACCGCTTGGGAGAAAGGTTGGGATAAAATTAAGCTTTACTTCATGATTGGTTTACCAGGTGAAACTGACGCTGATGTTTTGGGTATCGTCGAAACTGTAGCTTGGTTACAACGATCTTGTAGAGGTAAAGGCAGAAAACCGCTCAATTTTAACTTGACCATCTCTAACTTTACTCCTAAACCTCATACCCCTTTCCAATGGCATTCAGTCGCAAAAGCTGAGTTTGAACGTAAGCAAAAGCTTTTACGTTATGAATTTCGTTCTCTTCGCGGAGTCAAGGTAAATTATACTGATGTCCGCTTATCCGCTATGGAGGACTTTATTGGTCGAGGAGACCGCTCTTTAGGTAAAGTTTTGAAACGAGCATGGGAACTAGGCGCCGGCATGGACTCGTGGTATGACAATATCGAGCGTGCATTTAATGCTTGGGGTGACGCTATTGCTGAGGCACATTTAGACTGGAAATACCGTCAAGTCGAAAACGGTGAGTGGAATGTGATGGAATGTTTAGATAATCAAACATTACTTGATATTCCTTTACATTGGGATCACATCGACACTGGCATTGAGAAAAAGTGGTTATATGAAGATTTACAACGCGCGTTGGCAGCAGCGACAGTCCCAGACTGCTCGTTTGAAGAGTGTTCACACTGCGGCGTTTGCAGTACCGACTTTGGCCATAATATAGTAATCAAACCCTCGGAATGTCCTCCCTTTGCTGGGGATTTCGTTCCTAATACTTCTAAAGCACAACGCTTGCGCGTTTGGTTTGGTAAACTAGGAAATATGGCATTAGTCAGTCACTTGGATTTAATGCGTCTGTTTGACCGTGTAATACGTCGGGCTGGTTTACCCATATCTTTCACAGGTGGTTTTCATCCCAACCCTAGAATTTCTCTCGCTAGTGCTTTACCCTTGGGTGCTACCAGTAGCGGTGAAATTGTTGATTTTGAATTGACAAAAGCCATAGAGCCTCTTGATTTTCAATTTCTTCTCTCTCAAGTACTGCCCAGTGACATACCTATATATAGAGTGGTTGAAGTTGATTTAAAGGCGCCTGCCGCAGCTACAAAGTTACAAACTGCTGAGTACAATATTACTGTGGCAGTTGATCACGAAGTGGAGGCAGATTGGATTTCTTGGCTTGAGGCAATTAAAGACCAATCAGAAATTTGGTGGGAACACACAACCAAGTCAGGCAAAAACCAACTAGTTAATTTACGCGAACGCTTATTTGATCTGGAATTAGTTACTTCGAGCGTAAGTGATCATGTTGCCACATTGCGATATGTTGGTAGTTGTCGTAACGATGGTATGCTGTTGCGCCCTGAACAAATTTTGTTTATGCTAGAGCAAGTTGCTGACTGTAAATATCAATTGCTGCACATCCATCGCAATTGTCTCGGTTTGCTATCTTGAATCAATCTATGGACAACAGTACATTTGTTGTCCCCAGGCTGATGTGATGTTTTGATTTTTGACAAGGTTGCGTTAGAATGATATGAAGAGGAAATTTCTGACGCTGCATGATGCGAGAACGCTGATTCGTTACCCTGAACAATCGGGGCATCAAAGCTATCTATCTTAGAGTGTAGTTTCTAGGATTCTATTTCAGACTAAAGTAGTGTAAATTAGAGAACACTCAACAGCCGCTCATAGAATACGAATCAGCTTTCATTTCATCAGTTTTGTCGGTAAGACTCTGAATATCATTTTTTGGACGAAAAATCACGCTCAGTATTGGTGCCGATTCCAAACTTTGCTGAAGAAGGAGTGCAGACTCTATTACAGTTTGTAACGGGTTTGACACAAATTCAAGTTTTATTGTTAAAAGCTTTCTAGTTACAAGCTTTTTAGTTAAAAGCTTTTGCGCGAAAGATTTGGAGTATTTAATGAGCAGAACTTTTAGAATGTACTCATGTAGATGAAGCATTGTAAGACAAAAAATTCCTTCGGTTGATTTTTATCGCTTAAAGCTTTATACAGCCGTTCTGGAACGCATGAAAAATGGGCGCTCTCAATTCTTCCTTTTACTTTTACGTTTTTATCAGCGATTAGTTGAGGTACAGGGTTTGTGTGCGACGGATAATTGGTTACTAAAAAATCGAGCTTTGAATAAAGCAGTATAAATTACAAGTAGTTCAGACCGTGGAAAGTATGGGTATATCGGCTGATTAACCTTCAAGATTTGTGCTGCGGTCTTTTTGAGGAAATTGAATGCCAAAACAAATTATTATAGCCGAGCAGCATCAAATCGCTGCGGTCTTTTCTGAAGACCAGATACAAGAGCTTGTTGTTGCTACAGGACATCACCAAATTGGTGATATTTACTTAGGTGTTGTGGAAAATGTGTTACCTGGTATTGACGCTGCTTTTGTCAATATCGGCGACCCCGAACGAAATGGATTTATTCACGTTACAGATTTAGGTCCGTTACGATTAAAGCGCGCGGCATCAGCAATTACTGAATTGTTGACACCGCAGCAAAAGGTTTTGGTGCAGGTGATGAAAGAACCTACAGGCACCAAGGGACCACGATTAACTGGCAATATTACACTTCCGGGTCGTTATGTAGTATTGATGCCATATGGTAGAGGTGTAAATTTATCACGTCGAATTCGTAACGAAAACGAGCGTAACCGTTTGCGGGCACTAGCGATTTTGATCAAACCTGCGGGGATGGGTTTGTTAGTTCGTACCGAAGCTGAAGGCAAACCGGAAGAAGCTATTATCGAAGATTTGGAAGCGCTGCAAAAACAGTGGGAATTAATACAACTCGAAGCACAGTCAACGCGCGCACCTGCTTTACTTAACCGCGATGATGACTTTATTCAACGAGTTCTTCGCGACATGTATGGCGCCGATGTCAATCGAATTGTAGTCGATTCGAGTACTGGCTTAAAACGAGTCAAGCAGTACTTACAAAACTGGAGTGGTGGACAAACTCCTCAAGGTTTACTAATAGATCACCACCGTGACCGAACCGCCATACTAGAATATTTCCGTGTCAACGCGGCAATTAAAGAAGCTCTTAGACCGAGAGTCGATCTACCTTCAGGCGGTTACATTATCATCGAGCCAACTGAAGCATTAACTGTTATAGACGTTAACTCCGGCTCGTTTACGCGCTCTGCGACTGCTCGCGAAACTGTATTGTGGACGAACTGCGAAGCTGCCACTGAAATCGCACGACAATTACGCCTACGCAATATTGCGGGTGTGATTGTAGTTGATTTCATAGATATGGAATCACGGCGTGACCAGCTTCAAGTTCTCGAACACTTTAACAAAGCTTTGAAAGCAGATAAAGCTCGTCCGCAAATTGCTCAATTAACTGAGTTAGGTTTGGTTGAGTTAACACGTAAACGACAGGGTCAAAATGTATACGAACTATTTGGAAATACTTGTCCGACTTGCGGTGGTTTAGGGCATATCGTACACTTACCAGGCGAAAACGGCGAATCACGTGTAGCTCCACCAGCAGCGACAACCGAAGTGCCTGACCGTTTTGCTATGGCATCAATGCCAATTCGAGAAACACGGATGCCCGCAGCAAGAGTTAGCGAAAATAGAGACACCAGTAGAGACACCAGTAGAGACAGCTACGATGGATTTTCTGAATCGTCCTTCGAGCCGGAGGCGGAATATAATAGCTCTGGTAATTTAGTTAACCATCCTAGTTATCATGAAATCGGCGATAAAAATCGTCGTGTACGGCGCCGTCAGAGAATAGGTGTTAACCCTCCGAATGGTAAAGATGAACCGCGCACGCCGACAAATCCAATGTCATACGGCAATGACCCAGACATGGATATCGACCAAGATGTGGAAATGGACAATAGTTCCGGACTTTCAACAATGGGAAGCTCGAAACCACATTGGGCAGAGCGAGGTGAGCGTAAAATATCAAAACTCGATCCAATCAAACCAGTTGTGGAACCACCAGAAATTGTATCGGTGGAAATGAGTGGTGATGAGCAAGATGTTTATGCGTTGATGGGAGTATCACCGTTAGTACGTTTAAACAGAGAAGTTAAAAATCCGAAGTCAGTAATCGTTAACGTTACTTTACCTGGACAAGCACCTACAACATCTAATTTTGAGGTTGAACCTCCGCTAACTGCTTCTACACCTTTACCGAAACCGAGAGTTGAGCGTATACAACTCGACAGGGAACCAGAACCTTGGTCTGATATTCCATCAGAACCTAAAGAGGTGCCGCCTCCAATGCCGAGAAAAGTTATACCATCAGTACCAACGGTACAATCTACGCAACCCATTCAACCAATTCAACAACCAGTTCAACCTATACAACCTGTGCAGCCTAGTTACGCGGATGATAGTCGTGGTAGTGCCGCTGACATTTCAATTCGTCGCAGGCGCCGTCGTTCTTCGGCATTAGATAATGATTCTGACGAATAATTTATGGTTGAAATGCAGCTGATTACTGGTTTTGATGTTCCCAAGGATAGCTGGCTAGAATTATCTATGCCCTCAAGCAATAGCTTAATTGCTGGTGTAGACGAAGTTGGACGAGGCGCCTTATTTGGTCCTGTAGTCGCGGCAGCAGTCATTTTACCTTCGGACGCTTTACCAAAACTTCTAGCCGCTAAAATCAACGACAGCAAAAAACTCTCGCATCAGTCGAGAGTTATGCTTGCGTCTTTAATATATTCTGTATGTAGCGATTGGAGAATTGGTTTTGCTTCAACTGCTGAAATTGACCAACTGAATATATTACAGGCATCTTTACTCGCAATGAAGCGGGCTGTACTAAAACTGCCAGTACAGCCTGACCTTTGTCTAATTGATGGTAATCAGTTGGTTAAAGGGTTGTCGATACCCCAAAAAACTATTGTTAAAGGTGACTCGACTTGTATGGCTATTGCCGCAGCAAGTATCGTTGCAAAAGTATGGCGCGATGATTTAATATTACGACTAGCTACTAAGTATCCTATGTATGATTTGATTCGTAATAAGGGATATGGTAGTCAGCGCCATTTATCAGCGTTGCAGCAGTATGGCGCCTCGCGTTTACATCGTAAGTCTTTTAGTCCTTGTCAGGTTCGGCAGGTTGGTAGTCAGATGGAGTTGTTTTGAGGACTGGTTTTGATGACTAAAGTCCTCACTACAAAAAAATACAAAATACTACGAAAAGATTATGAGTTTAATTTGGGGTTGAGGATGGGTATGGTTGTTGGAATGGAGGATACTTTTTGATTCAATTTTATCCATTCGCTATAGTCTGCCAGTAGCTGATGTAATAATCTTTGTTTAATAGTTAATAGTACGCTTTTGAGTAAGCCGTTACCTGTTGCCTCTAAAATTGGTTTGGGGGTAAAACAAAATGGCGCCGGAAAATCAATTTCAACTTGCAAGTCAGCTCGTCCTTTTAAGCGAGTGATTGTCTGTTGGGTGTATGTTTGAATCTGTTCAGGATATAAAAATCCTTGTAGTGAGAGCGCGAAACGCTGGTTAATATACTCAACGCCTCGAATTTCACAAGCCATTGATTGAAGTCTTATTGTGCCATTTGACTCAGCCCATACTCTCATATCTACAGTGGGTTGAATACTGAGTGACATAAAAGTTAAAGGGCGCATTTGGAGTCTATAGATTTCATCAGAAATTTGTTGAATGCGGCTTGGATCTACCAAAGCATTAACTAAGCGTTGTGGCTGACGCAGGTAATGTTGGATGGGTACAGGCTGCTCTGGAACAGGAATTTCTACTGATTGAGAAGCAGTAAATTTAGTAGCCATGAGCTTTGTTAATACCTTCTTTACTATTGTTATATTTTTTACGAATATAATTTTGCGTTTAAACGTAAAACTAATTACATTAAAAAACAATTTTCTTGAAAACACATCGGCTTTAGGTTAGAAAAGCCATAATGATTTCATAAACCTAATATATAGGGTTTATGAATTTGTTTTTATACTGACATCCTTGAGCCGAGTTCAATCAAGATATTAAATCCAGTGTTTAATAATATGTTAAACAGTGTTTAATGTAGTTTACCAGAACATTCTGTTGAATGAATGTAAATTAAGTTTGCAATTAACGGTAGGCAAATATGAATTTATCGATAGCGCATTTAGGTCCCCCAGGAAATTACACTGAGCAAGCAGCGCTCTATTATGTTAACTGGCTTACTAAGACGCAAGGCAAGGAGGCTTTTTTATGTCCTTATCCGAGTATTGCACAGTCTCTGAAAGCCGTAGCGCAGGGTCAAGCCCTGTTAGCTGTTGTACCTGCGGAGAATTCAATCGAGGGTAGCGTGACAATGACAATGGATGCAATGTGGCAACTTGATAGATTATATATTCAGTTAGCTTTGATTATGCCTATTGTACACGTATTGATTTCTTGTGCCTCAAATTTAGATAGTATCGAAACTGTCTATTCACATCCACAAGCTTTAGCACAGTGTCAAGCGTGGTTAGAACGCTTTCTACCTAAAGTGCAACTAGTTCCAACAAATTCGACGACCGAAGTTTTGCAGAAATTGGAAACAGATTTAGGCGCCGCAGCGATTTCTTCACAGCGAGCAGCACAGTTATATAATTTACCAATACTGGCTGCTGGTATAAACGACCACCCAGATAACTGCACGCGGTTCTGGGTTGTGAGTAAAGATTTAAATCAATATTTAACAAGTGGGACGCATAAGAAACACACATCGTTAGCGTTTAGTTTGAAAGCAAACACACCTGGAGTATTAGTGAAAGCGTTACAAATATTTGCTCAACTGAACATTAACTTGAGTCGTATTGAATCACGTCCTACTAAGCGCTCATTGGGAGAATATTTATTTTTTATCGACCTCGAAGCTGATGCGAGTGAGTCGATAATTCAATCTGCAATCAATGAGCTATCAAAAGACACCGAAGTTTTAAAGATTTTCGGGAGTTATGATATTTTATCTACAAGGGATATGTAGGGTGTGTGAAGGCTATCAAAAATTTTGAAACGAAGCTAGGAACCAGTGGCCTTCACGCACCTTAACATGGTTAAGATGGTGCGTGACGCTATTAGACTTGCGCTTCGTTTCACAATGTTAGTGGCGTCACGCACCCTACAATTTTTGATTGAAGGTGTCTTTGAGAACAGTACGAGCAGCTAAATGATTTCGAGTTGTAGTTAAAATTTCAGATTCGCGTTCTAAACGTGCAGCAGTATTAACCATTTCGAGTAATGATTGCTGCTCATAAGGAACACCGTGCAGATTGTGCGCTACCCAGTAAGATAATTCGACAGGTAAATCAGGTAAATCTTCCGGAAGTTCGATATTTTGGTCGGTTAGCTTTGCTGATAAGCGCACAACATCACGTAAAAGATGTTCAACATCTGTAGCTATTGGCTGTAAATCTTTGGTTGGTGATTCGTCTTGAAGCCACTCGACTAAACCTACTCGGTAAGGTTTCTCGCGAACATATTCAAGAACACGAAACCGCTGCTGTCCTAAAGCTACCATTTTCATACGGTCATCTGGCAGACGTTGGTAGTGAATTATTTCCGCGCAGCAACCAACATTTGCAATTTTACCTTGAACTGGGTCTGCCATCAGTACTCCAAATTGACGGTCGCTCTCCAAAATAGTATTCATCATGATTCGGTAGCGATACTCAAAAATGTGTAACGGCAGGGGTCTCGTGGGAAATAATACAACTTCTGGTAATGGGAACAGAGGCAGTTCGCGAACCGCGATTCTAGATGAGGATGACATTGTATTTCGGTATAAATTTACTCTTTAGCGGCTAAAACTTTGTAATTTTTACGGTATTCTTTCTTAGACA